>JANMRV010000331.1:0-4589 GCA_031388685.1 Planctomycetota bacterium | reverse complement strand
GCGCGTTCGAGCGTGCGGAAGTCGACTACATTCTCGTCGGCGGGGTCGCGGTCAACCTCCATGGCATCGTGCGCGCGACTGAGGATATCGATTTCTTCCTGCGCCCCGAGCCGGCCAATATCGAGCGGCTGAAGGTTGCGCTGCGCTCGCTCTGGAACGATCCGGAGATCGACGAGATTCGCGCAGAAGACTTCGCTGAGTATCCGACTATGAGGTACGGTCCCCCCGGAGAGGAGCTCGTGATCGACCTTCTCACGAAGCTGGGAACTGCGTTCCAGTTCGAAGACCTCGAAGCCGAAACGCTGTTGGTAGAGGGTGTGTCCGTGCGCGCCGCGACACCCGCGACGCTTGTGCGAATTCAACAGAACACGGTCCGGCCCGTGGAGAAGTCCGACGCGGCGGCGCTCGCGCGGATCTTCAAGCGTGGGGGAAGCTGATGGGGATCCAGCGCTTTCGCGACTTCGAGTCGGCACGCCGCGCACTGTTCATCGAACCTGGCGATCCGCAACTCTTTCCGCGGATCAGAAGCCTGTGGGCATTCGCGGGCCGACTCGCACCAGGGGCAGCCCCAAGAGGGATTCGCAGGTTTCGCTCGCCAGAGGATGCGAATCGCGATCGCGATGCTTGGATCGAGACGCGCGCGCTCGCACTTCGCAAGCAACGACGCCTATCTTGAATCCCGCCAGCTCGAGTGCGCTAAGACGCCCGGGCGGTTGAGGCGCGCTGTGCCGCGCGAATTTCCGGAGCGACGACCAGCGAGCGCGGGTGTCTGCGCGTCAGGTAACCGAGCCACTCGCCCCACGACCACCAAAGCACCATCAGAGTCAACGGAACGATCGCGCGCGTGAAATCTCGCGCGAGACGCGCGGAAGAAAATGCCTTGCTCGCCATGCGCCAGAGCAACACGGCCGGCAGCAGCGGCGCGAGGATGCAGTAATAGACCCGCCGCGCCGGCGTGCAGAAGCCCAGTCGTGTGCAGCCGAACAATCGACCGAAGGCGTAGCGCTCGTACAGCGCGTCGCCGAGCGTCACGTGGCGGGCCATCGTGACCCGCGCGCGCGGTTCGAGCCACAGTTCGCCGAAGCGCGCGCGCAGCGCGTCATTGATCGCCGTCTCGTGGAAGTAGACTTTCCAAAGATCCGCGATCGCTTCGAGCGAAGACCTCGAGTACGCGACGTTGCAGACGGTCAACGTCGGCGACGGTCCCGCGCGGCCGGGGCTCGCGTAGCGGAAGAAATCGACGAAGTAGAAGGCCCAGTCCACGGCGCTCGAGCCCGCGCGGATCTCGACCAGACCGCCGGTGACGGCGCGACCTGCAGCCTGGGCCGCGATCATGTTCGCCACCCAATCGGGCTCCGGGATGCAGTGGTCTTCGGTCAGCAGGATCAGCTCGCCATGCGCCTCCGCCAGGGCGCGCGAAGCCAGTTCGAGCGGCGTGCGCTGGCCGGCGTTCGAGACCAGCCTCACGCGCGGCCAGCGCGCCGCGACGGCGTCCATGCCGGAGAGGTTGGGGTCGTAGGCGACGACAATGTCGAATTCCGGCGCGCCCTGCTGTCCGGCTAGGCCCGTGAGGCAGCGCTCGAGGTGCGCGGCGCTGCAGATGCCGACGACCGAGACGGAGACCGAGGGGGCTTTGGGGGGCGTGGGGGACAAGCGAGCGTGAGCATGCCGCCTTGCGCGCGGCGCGCCAAGGATGGCGCGGCTTTGCACGGTCCGGGGGACGCGCCAAAATTCCTCGCCCCGCGCCCGGACCAGATCGTGGAGAATCCTGGGGTACGAGGGGCCCCTGCCCTCTTCTCCCTTCGCGGGCGAGACCCGCCCTGGAATGCGAACCGTGGTCCGACCCCAAGAACGGCTCCTTGCCACGCTGGCCCTGCGCCCGCTGGCCGGTGAACTCGTCGGCTGCGACGAACAGCGCACAGCCCTCGTGCCCGCTGAATCCATTAGGGCCAGGCCGCGCCGCAACCATCGTGTCCTTGTCAACCGCCGGAGGAATGTCGCTGATGTGGAAGAAGATTGCACTCGTGGTCGCGCTGCTCCTCGCGGGATTCCTGTGGTGGCGAGTCGCGTCTTTAGAGCGCAGCGACGACATCGTCGCGGCGAGTTCCGCTGTGGCGACGCCGGCGCTCGAGTCCGCGCCCGCGGCGACGACGAGTCCAGCCGCCCCCGATTCACCCGCTCCTTCCGGGCGCAGCGCGGCCTTGGAAGCCTCCACGCCTAAGACCGAGGTCTCCAGCTTGGGCAGCCTGCGCGTCCAAGTGCGCTGGAGCGACGAAACACCGGCTGCGGGCATCGGGTTGAATTTCCGCCGGGCATTCTCCGCTCGAAGCTCGGCTCCGCGGGGCGTATTCCGCGCAACGAGCGACGACGCAGGTCAAGCCCGCCTGAGTGAGCTTTCGCCCGGGACGATTTCTGTTTCGACGAGCCGCGGCGACACACAGACCGCGGATGTCGTTGCCGGCGTAGAGCGCGAACTCGTGCTGCACATCGCGACCGGCATTCATGTCGCAGGCCGCGTGCTCGACAGTCGCGACGCACCGGTCGGCGATGCCGAGATTTTTTTGACCTCGAGTTACACCGACTGGCTCGGTATGTCCGTGGTGGCGCACTCGGATGCGAACGGCCTGTTCCAGCTTCGCGACGTTTCGGCCAAGCAGTCGCTGGGCGCGATCGCCCGTGGGCATGGGCCGTCGAAGTTGGTCGACCTCGAACTGCTCGAGGTTCACTCCAATCTGGTCGAAGTCACGCTGCGCGTCGGCGAAGTCGGCGGTGCGCTGCGGGGCCATGTGATCGATGCCGGTGGAAGCGCCGTAGAAGGTGCGAATGTCTGCGTGGGCATCGGCGAGGGCAGCGATTTCCGCGCCGACGGGGGCTTCGTGGAACACTGGGCGCCTCGCCAGACGCAGACCGATTCCGCAGGTCGTTTCCGTTTTGAGGGGCTGGCGGCGGAAATCGTGCTCGTCAGCGTCCTGTCCGGGTCGGCCCCGCAGTGGACCGGATCGATCGAAATCCGCGCCGGTGCGAGCGTCGAGTTGCCGGTGCTGCTCCAGGAAGGAGTCCTGCTCAGTGGGATCGTGCGCGACGCCGCTGGGGCGCCGGTTGCGCGTGCGGTCGTGCACGCCTTCAAGTCCGCCCTGGACACGGTCTTCATCGCCATGGGGCAGTACGACGACCCGAGCGTTTTCGGCTCGCCGATGGCGATCACGGATGAGTCGGGTCGTTATCAGCTCGCGGGATTGTGGCCAGGCGAAACGCACGTTTACGCCAGCCCGCCACGCGACGCAAACCGATTCGAGCCCGAGTTTCATGCCGAGAGCGTGCTCCACCCGGCCCCGGGCGAACACCTGGAGTGGAATCCGACGCTCGAGCCCGGGCGCACGATTCGCGGGCACACACGCTTCTCCGACGGCGAGCCGATGGGAAACGTCTTCGTCACCGCGATCGAGGATGGAAGCGCGGAGCGGCGGGTGCTGCACGTCGGCGACGGCGCTCGTTTCGAGTTTTTCAATTTGCCCGCTGGCCCGTTCCGACTCGATGTGCAGCTTTCCAGTCAGCCGCCGGACAGCGGCCCCTTATTCAGAACCGGCGTGATTCCCGACGGGGTCGAGCTAGAACTCGTTGCTGATTTTCCGAGCCCCGAAAAAAATCCGTCGGCGCGCGTGCACGGAAGATTCGCCGATCCACTCGGCCGTTTCGCCAGGCCGCTCGCGGCGACGCTCCAAACGCCCGGCGGAATCGGCTACTACCCAGCCCGCAGCAACGGCGCGGAGTTCGAATTCCGTGATCTCGCCGCGGGTCACTACCGCATGCTCGGTCACTTTGGCGAGACGATCGGTTACTGCGGCGAGGATTTCGAGCTGCGACGCGGAGAGGATCTGGACCTCGGCACGCTCCAGTTGGGGCCCGGTGCAAACTTGACCGTGCACTTGAAGCGCGCGCCCGGACTCGAGGCGGTCCAGCTGAGCGGCTACCTGCATCCGCGCGCCAGCATCTTTGGAACGAGCCTGGACTTCTCGCAAACCGATGAAGTCGTGCTCGCCAATCTGAACATCGGGAAGTACGAGCTGCGACTTCACGGCGGCGCGGAGTCGGCCCAGCTGGTGCGCAGCTTCGATCTGCTGGGCGACCTGCTGCTCGAGCTGCCCGTGCGGCCCTGCGCCGTGGCCAGGATCGAACTGGGCTTCGCGCTTGAATCGGCACGCGGCGAGTTGCACATCACGATTCAAGGCGCGGACGGCGAACTCTTCGAGGATGCGCGCTGGACCCGGGGCTGGAACGCAAGCGCGCCGTTCAAGGCCGAGTACGGCCTTCCGGTCGGGCGATTCACGGTTCAGGCACGCACCTCGGCGGGCTTGAGCGCCAAGGGCGAGCTGCTGGTCGAGGCCGCTGGGAAATCGCCGACTCCGCTGCAACTCGAACTGCATTGAGGCCCTGCGCCCGCGATCCCTTTCCGCGTCAGCGTTGATCGGCTCGCGCGTGGCGTCCAAGATGGCGCTTCGATGGATGACGCGCATTCGAGCGCCGGGGCGGCCCGGAAATCCCTGGCGCTGCCGTTGTGCCTGATTGCGCTCGTGGCGCTCGTGCTGCGC
>JANMRV010000281.1:0-9951 GCA_031388685.1 Planctomycetota bacterium | reverse complement strand
CGGCAATGCCGCGGCCGCGCCGAAGGAAGAAATCGGCCCAGTACAGCATCGCGTTCAAGATCGCGTCCTGCACTTCACGCCCGTCGATGAGCTGCCCCAGGCGTCGCTGGGAGGGATCGCGTCCGCTGCCTTCGTGCCGTTCGACGAAGTGCGTCAGGAACGTCGCGCACTCGAGCAGGTGCAGCGCCGCCGACGTCAATCCACGCAGCCGTGGCAAGCGCTCGTCACGTCCCTCGAGCACCGTGTTCTTGATGTAGGTGTCGTAGGTCGACTGCAAGTTGTGAACCGTGGCTTCGTAGACACGCGCCTGCTCTTCGCTGCACAGCCGCGCAAGGAACAGCTTGCGTTCGAGCGGGTTCTTGATGCGACGTATGCGCAGATCGTCGAGCATCGAACATGCGGCGATGAACTTCGACGCGACCTCGGCGATCTTCTGTTGTTCCTCGGTCGGCTCATGCTCGCCTACGTTGCGCGGCAAGCGCTTCTGCACAGCGCTCCCGGCAAAGTTCGCCTCCGGAAACATCTCGGGCGTGATCTCGAGTCCGAGCTTGGCGACTTCTTCGCGAATCGCGCGCAGCAGCGCCACGGTCGCGTGCCGCGTGAAACCACGCGCATGCTCCAGTGACAGGTCAAGATCCGCTGCTTCCGATTCGCTGCAAACGCCGCGCACGGAGTAGCTCTCGATGCGGCTCTCGAGATGCGCAAGACTGTGACCCGTCAACGCGAACCAGCGTGCGGAGGCAACGAGCTCGCGAACGGCGCCGTAGGTCTTGTTGTAGCGAGCGCCGTGATCGTCGAGGAACGACTCGAGTTCCTCGGCTTCCAAGATCAGTTGGTAGTAGTGCTTCTTGCTCCAGACCCCGCGCTCGCTCGCGAGCAAGGATGTCGACAATCGAAAAAACGTCTGCGATCGTCCTTGGAGCAGGCCGGCGAAGGCGCGCTCGGTGATCACCTCTTCGAGGGACCGGTCGTGGGTCACAGCGGAGTCTGGGGCAGGCGAAGAGGGGGGTGCGAAGATCCGCGACAAACGCGCGGATTGCGTGGGCGGCAGGGCCGGGGAATCTCAACACCAGTTCGGCCGCCAGGCAAACCCGGCTCAAGAACCCTGACCCTGGAAGTCGATTCTAGGCGCGATCCGACCGGCAGTCCTCGCACCCTAAGGGAGTCCGCTATTTCCTCCGAACGTTGCCTGGAGACCTATCTCCAGGAAATCAATGAGATCCCCCTGCTCTCCGCGGAGCAGGAGAAGGCTCTGGGGCGCCGCATCCAAGCCGGCGACCTGGAAGCGCGCGAGCACATGATCCGAGCCAATCTGCGCCTGGTCGTCTCGATCGCCAAGCGCTACGCCGAACGCGGCCTTTCGCTCCAGGACCTGATCGCCGAAGGGAACATTGGGCTCTTGAAGGGCGCGGAGAAGTTCGACCCGGACGCCGGCTGCCGCTTCTCGACCTACGCCACGTGGTGGATCAAGCAATCGATCCGCCGTTCGCTGACCAACACGGTGAAGTCCGTGCGCGTCCCGAGCTACATGTCTGAATTGATCTCCAGATGGAGGTCTGTTACTGGTGAATTAGCCTTCAGGTTGGGCCGGGTCCCGACGCTGGAAGAGGTCGCGCACGAGATGGAGATCCCTGAGGACAACTGGCCGCTCTTCCGCCGCACGGTCGCAAGCTCCGGCCTGGGCTCACAGATCTCTTTGGAAACCCTGACCCAGCATCAGGAGACCGTGGCCGACGACTCCAGCCCGCGCCCCGATGAGCGCATGCTCAACGAGGACCTGATCGAACGCCTGGGAGGGCTCCTGTCTGTGATCGACGAGCGCGAGGCGACGATTCTGCGCCTGCGCTATGGATTGGGAAGCGAGGGCGCGGACCCGATGACGCTCAAGGAAATCGGAAAAGTCATCGGCTTGACCCGCGAGCGGGTGCGCCAGATCGAACGCGAGGCGCTGGCGAAGTTGTACAGCGTCATGAGCGGCGAGTAGAGCGGGCTGGCTGGGCTAAACTCGCCCGCCATTAATTCCCCGATCGAATCTCCGACGCGGGCCCCCGAGGGCACGCCGCTCTACGTCCACTTGCCGTTCTGCGCGGCGAAGTGTCACTACTGTGATTTTTTCTCGGTCGCCAGCAGCGGGCAGGATATCGACGGGATGCTCTCGGCGATCCTGGAGGAAGCCGTTCGCCTGGCACCGCAACGTCCGCGCAGCGTGTTCCTGGGTGGCGGCACGCCGAGCCTCTTGTCCCTGGCCCAGCTGCGCCGGTTCCTCGATCGACTCGACCAGATCACTGGTTTCCGCGCCAACGCCGGCGAGGTGACCGCGGAGTGCAATCCAGAAAGCCTCGATCGCGAAAAGGCGACGGCCCTGCTCGATCTCGGCGTGCAACGCCTCTCGATCGGATTCCAATCGCTGTCGGACGAGATGCTCGCCAAGTTCGGGCGTGTGCATTCGGTCGACGACAGCTTTCGCGCCTTCGACGCGGCACGCGCCGCGGGTGTACGCGACCTCAACATCGATCTGATCTACGCCTATCCGGGACAGACGAGCGCGCAGTGGGATCTCGACCTCGCGCGTGTGCTCGCATTGGGGCCCGAGCACGTCAGCGCCTACAACCTGACCTTCGAGGAAGAGACGCCGTTCAAGCGCTGGCTCGATCAGGGGAAGCTCGAACGCGCATCCGAGGATCTCGAATTGGAATTGTTCGACATGGTCAGGCTGCGCACGCTTGAAGCAGGGTACGAGGCCTACGAGATCTCGAATTACGCCAAGCCCGGCCAGCGCTGCGCCCACAACGTCAACTACTGGCGCAACGGTCCCTATCTGGGGATCGGCCCTTCAGCCGTGAGCCGCGTCGGCCGCACCCGACGTGGCAACACGAAATCGATCGGCGGCTACGTGCGCCAGATTCGCGAGCACGGCCACGCCGTGCTCTGGGAAGAGAGCCTCGCCGCCCACGCGCGACTGGTCGAAACGTGGTGGTTGGGATTGCGACTCGCCGAAGGCGTCGATCCGGCGAGCGCGCGCGCGACCGCGGGCTTCGACGAACCCGGCCCAGACCCCGCGCTGCTCATCGCGGAACGGCTGGAGAGCCAAGGTCTCTTGTGCACACGCGCCGGCCGCGTGGCGTTGACCGCGCGCGGTGTGCCGCTCGCCGACCACGTCGGTCGCGCCTTCCTGACGAGTACACGATGAACTTCGCAGATCGAATGTGGGCCGCCGTCGAGGCGAAGGGAACCGCCGCGATGGTTGGCATCGATCCGAACCTGGATCTGTTGCCGGAAGAATTCGCCGCGGCGCGCGATGCGTCGCTGCCGCGCGCGGCGCGGGCCGCGTGCATGGGGGACTTCTGCTGCGCGCTGCTCGACTCGGTCGCCGCGCTGGTGCCGGCGGTCAAACCGCAGTCGGCCTTTTTCGAGGCGCTGGGCGCGGACGGTATCTTTCAATGGGAGCGCGTCGTGCGCCACGCGCGCGCACTCGGCCTGCTCGTCATCGGCGACGTCAAACGCGGCGACATCCAAAGCACGGCTCGCGCCTACGCCACGGCTTTCCTCGAGGGCGCCGGCGAGGCGGATGGCGCGGTCTGCGATGCGGTGACACTCTCGGCGTTCCTCGGTTCCGATTCGATCGAACCGTTCCTCGAGGTCTGTGACCGCACGCAGAGCGGTTTGTTCATCCTCGTGCGAACCTCGAATCCCGGCAGCGCCGATTTTCAACGCTTGGGCTCGCCGGAACTTTCCCACGTGATTGCCGACCAGGTGGCGCGCTGGGGCGAGCGCAGGCTCGGCAAGTGCGGACTCTCGTCCGTCGGTGCCGTGGTCGGCGCGACCCACGCCAAGGAACTGCAAGGCTTTCGCGCGCGCATGCCGCACGCTCCATTCCTGCTTCCAGGTTACGGAGCCCAGGGCGCCACGGCGCGCGACCTTTGCGCAGCCTTCGTCGCCGGGTCCCAGGGCGCGCTGGTCAATTCGTCCCGCGGCATCAGCTATGCATATAAGGAAGGGCGCTACGCCAGGCAAGGCTGGCGCGAAGCCAGCGTGGCGGCGACACGCGCCATGATCGCGGACCTCGAGTCCGCGGTGGGGGGGCGCTGATGCGGGTCGTGGAACTTGCCTACGACGCACTCGGCGTCAAGGGCATCGCGCGCACGCTGCTCGATCGCCCGAACGCGATCCCGGGCTTCATCATTCCCGCGCACACGTCGGAGATTCCACAGCCGCCGGACCGCTTCACGCTCGAGGAGCGCGCCGAACTGTCCGCGATCCTCGAGCGGAACCTGAGCCCGCTCGCTCCGCACGTGGCCGTGCTCGACTCGGTGCGCAGCTTGAAGGAGCCCGGAGCCTGCGTCGTGATCGCGGGGCAGCAGCCGGGCTTTCTCGCCTCGCCGCTCTACAACGTTCACAAGGCGCTGCACGTCGTGCGCCTGGCGCGAACGCTTGCGCTGGCGTGGGAGCGGCCGGTGGTTCCGATGTTCTGGAACCACGCCGACGATCACGACCTGGCCGAGGTCAACCACGTCTTCGTGCCGAACGAGAACCTGGATCTTCAGAAGATCGGCCTGTCGGGCATGTCGTCGGGGCGCCAGCCCTTCTCGCGCGTGATCCTCAGCGAGGAAAAGCATCGTCTGAGCGCGATTCGCGCGACACTGGAGGAATTGCTGCACACCGCCGACCATCGCGCGGAAGCGCTCGACATCTTCTGCCCGCGCGACGGCGAGAGTCTTTCGCGCGCGTTCACGCGCTCGATCACCGACCTGTTCGGCCACCTGGGCCTGGTGGTGCTCGAACCTGATTGGATCCGCGATTCGCTGTCGCGCGTGATGGGGGAGATGATCGCGCACTCGCCGACGAGCGGTCCGACACGCAGCTTCGAGGAAGCGCTGGCGCTAGGTGCCGCGCAAATTCGCGCGCTCGGGCACGCTCCGCAGATCGATCCGGCGGACGCGGCGCTGCTCTATCGCGTCGACGAACGCGGTCGAAGCCCGCTGCGTTCGGGCGGTGAAGGACTGCGCTACGACGAGGAATCCGGATCGCGTACGCGGGCGGAACTCGCCGCGGAGATCGTTCAGGATCCGGCGGGTTGGTCGCCGGCCGCGCTGACGCGCGCGATCGCGCAGGATGGGAGCTTGCCGGTCGCGGCATACGTCGGCGGTCTTGGCGAGATGGCCTACCATGCGCAGCTCGTGCCGCTGCGCGACTTCGCAGGCGTTCCGCGCACGCCGTTCGTGCCGCGCTTTTCGTGCACGGTGATCGAGGTCGAAGTCGAAGCCTCGCTGGCCAAGCTCGAGCTGAGCGCACAGAGCGTGCTGCGCGGTGGGGGAGCGCTCGACTTCACCCAGGCCGAAGCGCCGCCGGCGGTGATCGAGGAGCTGCGCGAGATCGCCAGACGCGCGGCGCGCGAACTCAACCAACAACGCGAAGCGCTTGCAGCGCTCGATCCGATGCTGGCGGCAAACCTCAAGCGCACCGGCGATCAGATCCGCGCGCTGGTCGAGAAGGTCAGCGAGAAAGCCGAACGCGTGCATCAGAACAAGTCGGGCAAGGGGCAGCGTCACCTGCGGCGCGTGTCGCACGCGCTCTTTCCGCGCGGGCTGCCGCAGGAGCGCGTGCTCGGCCCGCTGTACTTCATCGCCCATCACGGACGCCACTGGATCGACGAGTTGTTCGTGCACGTGCCCGCCGTACCGCACGCGCACCTGCTGGTGACCTACACCTACGAGCCGGAGGAATCGACATGAAGTTGGATCTGCTCGTGATCGGAGCTCATCCCGACGACGCGGAGATCTGCGTCGGCGGCGCCATGCTGATGCTGCGCCGAGCCAACAAGAAGGTCGGCGTGATCGACGTCACGCGCGGCGAGATGGGCACGCGCGGCAGTCTCGCGGATCGCGACCGCGAGACGCAGGCGGCCACGCGCGCGCTTGGTCTCGAGTTCAGGGAGAATCTCGGCCTGCCCGACGGCCGCGTGACGGCGTCGGTCGAGGCACGCGAGAGCCTGGCGCGCTGGATCCGCGAGTGCGCGCCCGACCTGGTCCTCGCGCACCACACCGAAGACCTGCATCCCGACCATGCGGCCGCCGGCGAGCTCGCCCGTCAAGCCTGGTATCTCTCCGGCCTCGCGCGCCTGGCCGAACGGGATGGGGGCGCGCCCGCCAGACGGCCGAAGCGGCTGATGCATTTCATGGGTCATGTTCCGTTCGAACCGACCCTGGTGGTCGACATCACGGCCGTGTGGGAAGCGAAGTGCGAGTTGGTGCGCGCCTACGCGAGTCAATTGCGGCCCGAGGGCGCGACCGACCAGGGCAAACACCTGCTCTTTGGCGCCGACATCCTTTCGCGCATGGAAACCCGAGCGCGATTCTTCGGCGAGCGCATCGGCGTGCGCTACGGCGAGCCCTTGCTGCACCGCGGCCCCTTGGGCGTCGACGACCTGAGCCGCTGGAGTTGAGCGGCGCGCTCGCCGTACGCCGCGTTACACTCTGCGTCCGATGCGCCGCATTGCCTTGATCAACCAGAAGGGTGGCGTCGGCAAGACGACGTCGACCGTGAACCTGGGCGCCGCGCTGGCGCGCCTGGGCCGGCGCGTGGTCCTGATCGACCTCGACCCGCAAGCCAACCTGAGCCTGCACCTCGATTGCGTGCTGAAGAGCGGCGAGCCCTCGATCTACACGATCCTGCTCGGCAACTCGGCTTTCGCCAGCGCCATCCGGCCGACCTCGACGCCTGGTCTTTTCGCGGTCTGCTCCAACATCGATCTCTCGGGCGCGGAGTTGGAGCTTGCCAGCGCCATGGGCCGCGAGTCGCTGCTGCGCGACGCGGTCGACCAGTGGGAGCGCGAGGAACGCGCGCGCACGGGCAAGGCGCCGGCGGACTATCTCCTGATCGATTGCCCGCCGAGCCTGGGACTCTTGTCGATCAACGGCCTGGTTGCCGCGCGCGAAACGATCATCACGTTGCAGACCGAGTTCTTCGCGCTGCAGGGCATGAGCAAGCTGGTCGACGTGGTGCAACTCCTGCGGCGGCGCTTGAATCCGTCGCTCGCCGTCACCGGCATCCTGCCCTGCCTGTACGACAACCGTCTGCGTCTCGCCCGCGAAGTGCTCGGCGAGATCCGCAAGTACTTCCCCGGCGAAGTCTTCCAACGCCCGATCGCGAAGAACATCAAGCTCGCCGAAGCGCCGTCCTACGGCCGCACGATCTTCGAGTACGCGATCGAATCGAGCGGCGCGTCGGACTATCACTCGGTGGCGCTCGAAGTGATCGCGCAGGAGAGCCGCGACGCCGAATTGGCCGCGCTGGCCCGACCGACGCCGGCCGAAATGAAACTCGCGCGCCCGCCTGCGCTGCGCACGGTGTCGGTCAAGCCGCACGAGCGCGGCGAGTCGGACGACGATCAACTGGCCACGCACGAACAGCGCGAGGCGGAGCTGACGCTGCGCAGCCACGAATTGCCGCCGCTGCCGCTCGACGCCTTCGAAATCCGCCCGGCCTGAAACGCTGGAGATGAACTCCAAGCTGCGCATCGGGATCCTGTGCCATCCGACCTACGGCGGCTCGGGCGTCGTGGCGAGCGAGTTGGCGCTTTCGCTCGCGGATTCCGGACACGACGTGCATGTGTTCTCGCACGACGTCCCGCCCAGGCTCGCGCGTTCGCCGGGGCCGGTGCAGATGCACCGCGCGCAAGGGATTCCCTATCCGCTCTTCCATTCGACGCCGCACGATCTCGCGATCACGTCGGCGATCCTGAACGTGCACCGCTCGCAGGGGCTCGACATCCTGCACGCGCATTACGCCTTGCCGCATGCGGTCTCGGCCTACCTCGCGCGCTCGGCGGCGCTTGCCGACCATTCGCGGCCCGCGCCGAAGGTCGTGACCACGTTGCACGGCACGGACATCACGCTTGTGGGGAACGATCCTTCGTACGCGCCGCTGACGCAGTTCGTGATCTACGCGAGCGATGCGGCGACGGCGGTGTCGGAGTGGCTCGCGGCGCAGACGCGCGAACGCTTCTGCCCGGACATGGATTGCACCAAGTCAATCGAAGTCATTCCCAACTTCATCGACATCGAGCGCTTCCGTCCCGACATCGTGCCGCATCCCGCCGGCGCTCCGCCGATGGTCGTGCACGTGTCGAACTTTCGCGCGGTGAAGCGCGTACCCTGGCTCGTGCGCGCGTTTGCCCAGGCGACCAGGGGCACGAATGCGCAACTGGTGCTCGTCGGCGACGGGCCCGACCAGGCGCAATGCCGTTCGATCGTCGTGGAACTCGGGATCGCCGCGCGCGTCGTCTTCCTCGGCGAGCGCGACGCGATCCCTGAGTTGATGGCGCCCGCGGATGTGTTCGCGCTTTCGAGTCGCGAGGAGTCTTTCGGACTCTCGGCGCTCGAGGCGATGGCCTGCGGCACGCCGGTCGTTTCGACGGATGCCGGCGGCGTGCACGAAGTGGTCGAGCACGGCGTGTCCGGACTTTTGTCGCCGGTCGAGGACATGGCGGCGTTCTCCGTTCATCTCGCCAAGTTGCTCTTCGACCCCGCGGCCGCCAAGCGCATGGGCGCACTCGCCCGTGAGCAGGCCGTCGCTCGCTTCCGACGCGAGAAAGTCGTCAGCCGCTACGAGGCGCTGTATCGAAGGGTGCTCGCCGAGACGCACTGATGGGCGTCTACCTCGACCACAACGCGAGCACTCCGATGCGCGAGGAAGTGCGCGCGCTCATGGACGCGCTCTTCGACGAACAGCTTGGAAATCCTTCGAGCCTGCACGCCAGTGGCCGTCGCGCGCGGCAGGTGATCGATTCGGCCCGCGAGCAGGCTGCCGCGGCCCTGGGTGTTCACGAGGATGCGCTGACGTTCACCCCGGGGGGCACCGAGGCCAACAACCTGGCCCTGCTCGGAGTGATGCGCTCGCTTGCCGGACCTGGAATTCTCGTGACGACTGCGATCGAGCATTCTTCGGTACTGGGACCGGCGGAGGCGCTGTCTAAGGAAGGCCACCGCTGTCGGCTGGTGGGGGTCGACCGCAGCGGCCAGCCCGATCTGGACGCACTCCGCGCTGCCGCCGAGGGGGCCCGCCTGGTCAGTGTCATGGCGGGCAACAACGAAATCGGCGTCTGCCCGCCACTGCAGGCGATTGCCGAATCCCTCCCGAGCGGGGAAAGTGGACGGCGGGCCCTGTTGCATGCCGACGCGGCGCAGGCCGTCGGCCGAATCCGGATCCCTTGGGACGAGTTGGACCTGGCCTCGATCTCCGCGCACAAGTTCGGCGGACCTGTGGGCTGTGGCCTGCTCGTGCACCGCGTTGGTCTGCGGCTCGAGCCGATTCTGCACGGCGGCGGGCAAGAACTCGGCCTGCGCCCGGGCACCGAAAACGCCGCGGCCATCGCTGGAACGGCCCTGGCGCTCGAACTCGCCTGCCGGGACCAGGAGGATTTCGCGCGGCGCACGCACGCTTTGTCCTTTTCGCTGTGGGAACGGCTCTCGCGGAAGTTGCCGACGCTCGAACTGCTCGGCCCCGCGCTGCGCGCCGAGGGCCCCCAGGCAGATCGTCTCCCAGGGACGTTGAACCTCCTTGCGCAAGCGGTTGATGGGAAGGTGCTCGTCACTCGACTGGATCTCGCTGGACTCGAAGTTTCCGCGGGCTCGGCCTGTGCCAGCGGATCGCTCGAAGCTTCGCACGTTCTGCTCGCGCTCGGCTTCGACGAAACACGCGCGCGAGCGGGTCTGCGCGTGTCGATCGGGCGTTCCACACGTGCAGAAGACGTGGACATCGCGGTGGAGATCCTGTGGAGAGCGTTGGGAGACGCGCGCGCACGGTGAGGCGCTGCATGGGTTTGCGAACGGACTGTGAAGAGTCCGCGCTATCTCGTTGACCAAACGCGCACATCGCGTTGGAATGCCGCGCCTTCTAGACAGTCGATCGTGGCCTTGTTCGCCGCTCGATCAGACTGACTCAAAGGTCGTC
>JANMRV010000269.1:0-2502 GCA_031388685.1 Planctomycetota bacterium | reverse complement strand
TCGTCCTTGTCCCTCGCCAGCGAGAGGTAGCGCTCGCGCAGCGCCTGAAGGTCTTCGCCGACGCTGATCTCCGCTTCCTGCAGCATGATCGCCAGGCCCAGATCCGCCGGCGCGCGACCGCACAACCCCTCGAGAATCTTGCGCGCGCCGATCGCGTCGCCGGCGTCGAGTGCCGCACGGGCGGTCACGACATCGGGCAGCAGCTCGGTTGCCAGAGCAGTCGGAGAATGCTCGCGGTCACCGTAGGCCTTGATGCCGCTCGGCGTGCCGCAGGCGGCGAATCCAAACCCAAGGATCGCGGCGAGAGCGAACTTCACTTCGCTGGAGGACCGTTGAGTTCCAGGGTTTCAGCGCGTTGTTCCTGGCCCGACTCGAGGTTTTTCCACATGACTTCGCCGCGCGCGCGAATGCGCACCGGGCCGGCGCTGACCCGTTCCAGAATGCGCGCGTTGCGCACGGCATAGATCGCGAGGTTGTCGATCTGGATCTCGATCGGATTCTCGGCCTCGGCGGGCGCTGAGATCTCTTGGAGGAAGCCTTCGGCAATGGTCCTCACGGTGTACGTCTGCTCGGGCTTCTGCTTGAACGCAACGTGATCGATCAGGCCTGCTGGGCCTTCGATGCTGATCTCGTTGGCGATCAGGATGCTCTTCGCCTGAAACTCCTTGGTCCACAGGCGCGCAGCGGCTGCCTTGACAGCCGCCGAACGCTCAGGCGGCGCCGCGGGTTCGGTCGTGGTGCAGGCGAGCGAGCCGGCGAAGCACAGCGGCAATGCAAGAAACGAGGCCCGTGAAAAGTTTCGCGTTCTCATGATGGTGCTTCTCCGATCAGCGCAGCCCGCAGGCCTTGAAGGCGCGGTCGCGGACCGCCTCGGCGCGCGGGCGCGCTTTTTGCGCGCCGCGTTCAAGCAGGCGATCGACCTCGGCCGGATCGCGCAGCAGCGCTTCGCGCCGTGCGCGCGCAGGTGCAAAACGCTCTTCCATGGCCTGAATCAGGCGTTGTTTGAGATGTCCGTACCCCGGCGCGCCGCTGCCGCCTTGGCGCACGCGCTCGCTCCACTCCAGGAATTCCTTCGCGTCGAGGAAGGGGCGCAGGAAGTCGAGCAGCAGCACGCCCGCCGGATCCTTGGGTTCTTCAGGCGCGCGCGAATCCGTCGTGATTCGCCCGACCGCTTTCGACAATGGCTTGCCGCTCTCGAAGATCCAGATCGAGTTGCCGTAGCTCTTGCTCATCTTTTGTCCGTCGACGCCGGGCACCTTGGAGTGTTCCCTGGAAAGCAGCGCCTGTGGCTTCTTGAACACCTCGCCATAGATTGCGTTGAACGACGCAGCGAGGTCCTGTGCGATCTCGACGTGCTGGACCTGATCGGCGCCGACGGGGACGAAGCTCGTGTCGTAGGCCAGGATGTCCGCGGCCATCAGCGCCGGATACACGAACAAGCCGATGTTCGGTTTCAGGCCGCGTTCGATCTTCTCCTTATAGGAAACGGCGCGTTCGAGAACGCCCATGCCGCCGGTGCAGGCGAGCAACCAGGTCAGTTCCTGCACTTCGGGCACGTCGCTCTGGCGGAACAGAGTCGCGCGCTCGACATCGAGTCCCAGCGCGAGGTACGTGATCGCCGTTTCGCGCACGCACTGGCGCAACTCTTGCGGATCGCGGCTCGAGGTCAGCGCGTGGTAGTCGGCGATGAAATAGAAGTGCTCGGCGGGCTCGCGCAGCGGCAACTCGATGTGCTGGCGGATCGCGCCGAAGTAGTTGCCGAGGTGCTGCAAACCCGAGGGCTGTACGCCGCTCAAATAGGTCTTGGCGCTGGGGTCCGCGATCTTGGGAGTCATTGGCGTTGCGGCGTTCGGTGGGTCTCGCTGGACGCTACCAGGGTGCACGGGACGGGACAAGCGCGGCCACGACGCGACGAGCCTTTCGCCGCAGGACCCTGGGCGGCCTTTGCTCGCCCGCAAGGGTCGCGTGATCTACGGCTTGTGCAGGCATTGGCGCGACGGCACGTCGGCGCTTTCGTTTGACTCGCTGACCGCTATCGAGCGACTCGCCGAGCTCGTGCCCAGGCCGCGCGCGCATCAGCACACCTATCCATGGTGTCCCCGCGCCCGCGGCGCCCTATCGCGACTTGAGCGTGCCCGGACCGCGCAAGGCAACAACGGCGAGTGCAACGCCGGCGGACTGCGCAGCAGCGCACGGCTCTGAAGCCGAGCGCCACGCAAGGACACGACGTCTGACATGGGCAGAGCTGTTGCAAAGAGTCTCTGCCATCGACGTGCTCGAGCGCCCGCACTGCGGCGCAAGGCGCAAGCTGATCGAGATGATCTGCGACGGCGTCGTCGTGAGAAAGATCCTAGGGTCATCTCGGACTGCCGAGCGAGCCTCCACTCATCGCACGTTCACGCATCGGCGAAGAACTGGCCTTCGGCGCGTGAGGCGAACACCAGCGAACAGCGAACATCTGCGCGCGCGCGCCCCTCGTGCGCGCGAGGCGACGCATTGCCA
>JANMRV010000187.1:0-7629 GCA_031388685.1 Planctomycetota bacterium | reverse complement strand
GTTGCGCGAGCACGGGCGCGCGCAACTTGTCGGGAGCGAGTCCCAGTGCCAACGGCAGTGCCTGGGCCGTCTGACTGTCCAGCGCATAAAGCCCCTTGTCCGCGTCGAGAAATTTCTTGTTGAACGCGGCGCGGATTTCATCGGCGAGGGTCCGGTACTTCTGTGCATCCTCCAATTTTCCTAGAACCGCAGCTGTTTCGGCGACGATGCGCGCGCAGGCGAAATAGGCCGCGGTCGAAGTCTGCGCGACCGGCACGCGCCGCTCGCCGCCGCCTGCGCTCTCGTCGAGCCAGTCGCCGAGTCCCCACTCGATCACATGCTGCACGGCCGTCGAGCGCAGATAATCGACATAGGCTTTCATCGCGGGAAAACCTTCGCGCAGCACGCGCGTGTCGCCGTAGTGCTGATAGATTTTCCACGGTGCGAAGACGATCGCGCCGCCCCACCACGGGTCGGCCATCTCGCCGGGCGAGCCATCCGCGCTCGTGCGGCCCCACCCGCTGGTCGGCACGATGTCCGCGACGTGGCCATTCGCATCCTGCGCGTCTTGCATGTCATCGAACCACTTGCGATAGAACGCCGGCGTGTCGAGGTTGTAGAAGGCTGCTTCCATGCCCACGCAGCCGTCGTTCATCCAGCCCATCTTTTCGCGTTGCGGGCAGTCGGTCGGAATGCCGTGCAGGTTGTTGAGCAGCGTGCGCACGATCGCCGCCTGCAAGCGGTGGATGCGCTCGTCGGAGCAGGTGAAGCTGCCCGCGCGGGGGGGATCGGTCGTGACCCAGCGACCGGTCACGGTTTCCTGCGTCGGCTGCTCGGCCAGTCCGTTCACCTGGACGTAGCGAAAGCCGTGATAAGTGAAGCGCGGCTCGAAGCTCTCGAGTCCGTTGCCCGCGAGAATCATCTCATCGGTCTGAAAGCGGCCTTGGGTGTGGCTCGAGAGATTCTTCGTGTCGAGCGTGCCGTCGGGATTCAAGCGCTCGTTGTACTGCAGCACGACTTTCGTGCCGCGCGCGCCGCGCGTCGCAAGCCGCGCCCAGCCGGCGATGTTCACGCCAAGATCGAAGACGAACACGCCGGGCTTGGGCTCGCTGATGCTCACGGGCGGGATGGAACCGCTCGCGCGAATCGGCGGCTGCTGCTCGGCGACGAGCTTGCCCTTGGGACGATTCACGACGAGCGCTGCATGCCAGGCGGCATCGTCGAAGCCCGCGCTGCTCCAACCCTGACGGGACTCTCTCGCGTCGATGGTCTCGCCGCCGCGCACGCAGTTGAAAGTGATCTCGCCCGTTGACCACTTCCACGTCGAATCGGAAGCAAGGATCTGCGTGGTTCCGTCCGCGTAGTCGATTCGCAAACTGCAGAGCAGGCGCGGCGCGGCGGACCACGGAGCGCGCTCGAAGCCGAACAAGTCGGGCGTCGCCAGATTGAACCAGCCTCCGCCGAGGATGACGCCCACGGCGTTGCGCCCTTGACGCAGCGCGCCAGTCACATCGTGGCTCACGTATTGAACGCGGCGCGAAAAGTCCGTGAAGCCCGGATCGAGCACATGGTCGCTGATCTTCTGTCCGTTGATCTCAAGTTCGGAACAACCGAGTCCGCAGAGGAACGCGGTCGCGTGCAGGATTTCCGGGCCGGCGTCGAATTCCTTGCGCAGCAGGATGGCCGCGTTGCCCGGGGACGAGGCGCGTGTTGCGCCTGCCTCGGGCAGCCGTTCGCCGTCGGTCAGACGAGCGAGATTCCAGCCGGAGGCCTCGACGCTGTCCTTCGCGCTCACCGGCGTGTGCAGCGCGACGTTGACGCCGCCTGACATGACTTCCAGTTCCGCGAGCGCAAAGCAGTAGGGGGCCGGACCCGACCCGCGATTCCACAGGCGCGTGGCGCTGACGCGCACGTGGCGCGCGCGAATCCCGCCCGCGGCGAAAGTGACCGGCGTGTTGCCGGGATTCGCGCAGTCTTCCTTCGTGAGGTCCACGATGGTTCGGCTCTGAACGAAGGCGGGATCGTCGGACGCTTCGACGCGAAAGCGCAGTGGAAATCCGAAGCCCGCAACCTGCGCGAATCCCGCTGGACTCGGCGGATGCAGCGTGATCGCATCGAGCGTGCGAACTTCTCCGAGATCGATCTGCACCCACTTGATGTCGTCCGCGTCCACTGCTTCCAGCGCGTGGTAGCCGTGCAACGCCGGCGACTCGAGTGTGGTCGCCTTTTCGGCGGCGCCGATCCACCGCGCCCTCCAATCCGCTTCGGTCAACAGGCCCATGCGCCATGTCGCAGTTGCGCTCCACGCCGATGGCACTCCTTCTCTGTCCCAGACGCGCACCTGCCAGCAGCAGAGCATTCCGGCTTCAAGGGGCTTGCCCGCGTACTCGACCTGCGTCGATCGATCCGACGCCACGCGGCCGGAATCCCACAAATCGAAACGGCCCGCGCGCAGGCTCTCCGCGCTGCGCGCCACGCCAATCTGATACCCCGTTTGTGTCTCGCCGCGTCGATCGGATTCGATCCACCAGGACAGGCGCGGCCAAGTCGTGTCGATGCCGAGGGGGTCGATGCGGTACTCGCACGAAAGTCGGGTCGCATGGCATTCGGTGCGACTCGGCGCGACACAACCGCAGAGCAGTGCCGCGACTAGCCACAAGAGCGGATGGCGCAGAGCGTTCATGGTCGCCGCAGAGTACGCGCTGCGCTCCGGCCGAACTACGGGCTCATGCGTCTGTGCGCTCGGGCGCGCGATCAATCGCGCCAAGCGCGGGTCACGATCTCGTGGGTGAACTCGACGTAGCATGTGCTCGTCGTTTCTTTCTCGCTCGTGCTGCCGAAGATGAACAGTAGGCTGCCCGACGACGTGCGGTGTTCGCTGTAGCTCCACTTCCACAACTCATTGTTGTTGCCGACGTCGAGCTTGACCGTCGGTTCGCCGAGCAAGGCGAGCACGTAGGCCTTCGACTTGCCGGGCTGGACCTGCGCGATCGTCTCCGCGCCGACTTTATTGCCGGTCACCTCGGTCTTCGAATGGCCTCCGATGAGGCATCCGGACAACGCGGTGAGGGGCAGCAGCGCGGCGAGCAACAGAATCTTGCGAGCGATCGACATGACGCGGTTCCTTGTGACCTGGAGGACTCGGCTGAGCCGGAAATGTAGCGAAAGGAACCGTGTTCGGTAACGGAGCTGCAAAGGAATCATGGCGCTGGCGGCCGCACCCTCGGCCACTGCGAACACTCGCCTTACCTGAGCGTCGAAAACGTCCAGCGCGTGACTTCACGCTGCCGTTCGCCGGGCCGCAACACGATCGTGGGGAAGTGCGCGTGGTGCGGCGCGTCAGGCCAATGTTGGGCTTCCAAGCACACGCCCCCGTGGCGCCGGTAGATCTGCCCGTGTTTTCCAGGAAGATCCTGCAGCCGGTTCGCGGTGTAGACCTGCAGTCCGGGCTGCGTCGTGGCGACTTCGAGCACGCGGCCAGAGCGCGCATCAGAAAGACGGCAGACCGTGCGCGGAGTTTTCGTGCGCCCTTCGTCGAAGGCGTAACAAAGATCCAATCCACCCATGGCCGAGTTCGCGAGTGCGTCGAGGCAATCGCCGAGGCGCCGCGGCGCGCGCAAATCGAACGGCGTGCCTTGGACCGCGCGCAGTTCGCCGGTCGGAATCAACTCGCCGTCGACTGCGACGAACCGTGCCGCGCGAACTTCGAGTTCGTGTTCCGTGACGCTGCCACTGCCGGCAAGGTTGAAATAACTGTGCTGCGTCAGGTTCAGCACGGTCGCGATGTCGCAACTGGCTTCGGTCTCGAGGCGGAGCACTCCGTCGGGCTCCAGGTGGTAGGTCGCACGCAACGCGACCGCGCCGGGGTAGCCCTCTTCACCCGCGGGACTGCTGCGGGTGAAGCTCACACTGGCGCCGTCGTGATCGAAGTGCGCCGCCCACGCACGCCGGTCGAACCCGCGCCGGCCGCCGTGGAGATGATGGCGACCTTCGTTGGCTTCGAGCCGGACTTCGCGTCCGTCGAGATCGAAGCGCGCACCGGCGATGCGATTGGCGCAGCGTCCCACCAGGCCGCCGAAGTACGGATTGCTCGGCGATTCGTATTCCGCCAGCGTGTCGAATCCGAGCACGATGTCCGCGCGCGCGCCGTGACGGTCGGGGACTTCGAGCCCCAGCAGCGTCGCGCCGAAGTTCGTCAACGTCGCGCGCAGGCCGTCGCGTTCGAGGACGAAGCGCTCGACCGGCTCGCCGTCCTGCGTGCGGCCGAAGCTCTCGCGCGAACTCTCGTTCACTCGGACTTCAGCGCTTCTTCGCGGCCTACCTTCGAGAGGACTTCGAGCTGATCGTTGTGCGAATGCGTGAAACCCAGGCGCCGTTCCTCGGCGATGGTCGACTTGGCGCGGAACGCAACGATGTAGGCCCGCCGCCAGCCCGCGGTGCTGTTCCCACCCGAACCGTGCAGCACGCGTTCGTTGTGCACCGTGATGTCGCCGCGCCTGATCGGCATCGGCCGAATTTCATCATTCGCCGTGACATCGGTGTACAGCGTGTGCGATTCCCCGCGATCGTTCTTCAGCGGCCGGTGCGGGCGCAGCGGCTCGAGGTGCGTGCGAGGCACGAAACGCATGCAGCCGTTCTCCAGGGTCGAATCTTCGACCGCGAGCCAGCAGGTCGCCGTGCGCGAGTCGGCCAGCACAGGCCAATAGGCCTGGTCCTGATGCCACTCGAAGACCGCGTCGCTCTTGAACGGCCGCTTGGCGAGCAGCTGGTCGTAGTCGATCTCCATGTTCGGCCCGTGGAGTTGCGCGGCGATGCTCGCGGCGCGCTGTTCATAGATGTTGCCGACCCAGGCTTGGTGATAGCGCCGCGGCAGCATCACGTTCACGATCGAGTACTGCTCGAACGTGCGACGGTAGTCGCCGGACATGTCGCACAGGACCTTGCCCGGCACATGGATCTCGCGGCGCAGGAAGCGGTCGTAGTCGAGTTCAATCTCGGCCACTTCGGCGGGCGAGAGCACACCTTGGAGGTGCACGAACCCGTCGCGGAAGAAGCGTTCGCGTTCTTCCGCGCTCACCTTGTAGTTCGGTCCGTCGCGACGATCGTTGGTCATGGGGCGTCCCTGCCTGACGGTCCATGCTAGCGCTGTCCGCGATTCACCGGTATCGAGCCAGGTTTCTGCGCAGACTTTTTCAGCTCCAGCCCGCATTCGAGCGCGAAATTGCCGCAAGAATGGGCGGCGAAACCTGGCTCGCTACCGGCAATCGGTCACTTGACCATCACGGCGTCGAACGAGCCCTCGCGTTCGATGTAGAACACGCACGGCGCTTCGCCTTCGACGCTGGTGATGTGCTGCACGCCGGCGGCGAGCGAGAAGTATGAACCCGGCGGCAGTTTCTTGGCCGGCGCGCCTTCGACCGCGAGCGAGAGCATGCCCGAGACGATGATCCCGCGATCGCCATTCGAGTGCGAGTGCAGCGGCGCCTTCGTCCCGGCCGGCCACTTGTAGAGGATGCGGTGCGCGGCCTTGGTCGAATCGCCCCACAGCGGGACCTGCAGGGCGCCATCGAGACCGGGCATCGGCACCCACTTCATTTCCTCGAAAGCCATCAGCGTCTTGCCGCTGATCTTGACCGGAGCGGGTGACGTCGCCGGTGTCGGGGTCTGGTTTGCGGCAAGCAGTGGCACGAGCACCAGGAGTGAGCACGAGCCGACGAGCAGAAGCGCGGAACGGGTCTTCATCGAATTCTCCACTGTGGAAGGTCCTTGTCGAGGCGTACGGGCGCACGCTCGTATTCGCAAGCTCGACTGCATGCAGGCTAGGCGCCGACGGGGAACCCCGCACCCGCACGTTCATGCAGCCATGGCACGTTTCAGTGCAAGATGCCGCGCCGCAGAGCGATCGCGACGGCTTCGGACTTCGAATGCACGTGCAGCTTGTCGTAGATGCTGCGGATGTAGAAGCGCACGGTGTCGATCGCGAGCCCGAGTTGCTTGGCCGCAGTCTTGTAACTGTGACCGTCCGCGAGCAGCACGAGCAGCTCGTGCTCGCGCGCGGTCAAGGCCGACGGCGTGTCGCTGCGCGGTACGTATCGTGTGAACATCGACACGACTTTGCGCGCGATTTCCGGGCTCATCGGCGCTCCACCGGCGGCGAGTTCGGCGAGCGAGGCGATCAGGCGTTCCGGCGGCGTGTCCTTCAATAGATAACCCGATGCGCCGGCGCAAATCGCTTCGAAGACGTGTTCGTCGTCGCCGTAAATTGTCAGCATCAAGATCTGGAGCTTCGGAAAGCGCTCCAGGAAGCGGCGCACGCCCTCGATCCCGGAAATGCCCGGAAGGCCGATGTCGGTGAGCAAGATGTCCGGCGGGTTGTGCTCGATTTTCCCCAGCGCCGCTTCCATCGAGGCGAACCGTCCGACGCAGGCGAAGCCCGGCGAAGTGTCGATCAACCGCGCCAGCCCCTCGCGGGTCTCGTCGCGGTCCTCGACGATCGCAACTTGGATCGGTTTCTGTCGGCGGTCCATCGTGGAAGGCGACTCTACTCCTTGGACGCACAATGCGGACCCCGCACGCTCATGCGGGTCCGCCGCGCAGGCCGAGCGCGAGTTCGATGCTCGTGCCCGAGCCAATTTCCGAGCGGATCGACAGTTGCGCGCCGAGTGACTTGGCCCGGGTATGCAGCCCGCGCAGCCCGTGACCGGCATGCGCCGCTTTGGGATCGAAGCCACGGCCGTCGTCCTGAATCGAAGCCGTCAACTGCGATCCGTGAACACGCAACGCGACGTCTATGCGGCTGGCGCCGGCGTGCTTGACCGCGTTGTGAATGGATTCCTTGACGATCAAGTACAGGCCGCGGCGCTCGTCGGGAGCGATCGGCAAGGCTTCGATGGCGCGATCAGAGTCGAACAGCAGCGCGAACTCGATGCCGCCGGCTTCGACGAGTTGGTTGCCGACCTGCCGCAGACGCACGACGAGATCGCCGACCTTGTCGCGGCGTGGGTCGACCGACCAGACGATGTCGGCGAGCGATTCTCGCATGTCGCGTGCGAGTCCGGCAACCTTGAGCAGTGCATCGCCGCCCGAACTCGGCGCCTCGCGGCGCGCGAGCTCGGCCAGGATCGCCACCTGCGTCAGATCCGCGCCGAGCTCGTCGTGCAGGTCGAGCGCGATCTGCGAACGCAGACGTTCGAGCGCGAGTGCCTGGCGCAACTGCACCCGGTGCCACGCGAACAAAGTGCCGGCGGCGAGCAGCAGAGCCAGCCCGATGAACCACGGCCGCTTCCACAGCGCGGGAGGAATCGAGAACAACAGCGTCGCCTGCTCGCCTGGGGTCATCGACGAGCCGAGCACGGCGCGCACCAGCAGCCGATACTCGCCGGACGGCAGACGGGCGAAGCGCACCTGCCGATCGGACTGGGGCCTGGACCAGCCCGCATCCACGCCCGCGAGCTGGAGCTGGAAGCGCAAGGGCTCTTCGCTCTCGAGCCAAGGTGCGCAAAACCCCACCAGCAACGTGTCGTGGCCGGCGTCGAGTTCGAGCGGACCTAGCAGCTGCGTTGCGCGCCGCGGAATCGCGATCGCCTCGCCGTCGACCTCGACGCGAGAGATCCAGGCTGCGGGCGGCGTCGCGTTGCGCGCCTTCACGCG
>JANMRV010000151.1:0-7079 GCA_031388685.1 Planctomycetota bacterium | reverse complement strand
CCCGCGCGCGCTGTTCGCCCCCGCCGTTTTGTGCCTCGTGTCCCGCGCTCAGTGCACGACGGCGAGCTTCGTCACGCGGCCCGTCGAAACCCAGTCCATCACGTACAGATTTCCCTGCGCGTCGAAGCGCACGCCGTGCGGCGAGACGAACTCGCCGTCCTTGAACTTTTCGGGCGGAACTCCGTTTTGGGCGCGCAGGCCTTCGTCGGGCTGATCGCAAAGTTGCGTGACGAGCTTGAAATCCTTGTCGAACAACGTCACACGCCCGGCCAGGTCGGCCACGGCGAACAGATCCTTGTAGCGCGCCAATCCGCAGGGCCGGCGCAGGTCGTGGTCGATCACCTCGAGTAGTTTCGACTCCAGGTCGAAGATCTGCAGGCGACTGTTCTCGCGGTCGGCGACGATCAAGCGCGGCGGTTGATGATCGACGTCCATCCACAGGCCGTGCGGCGTTTGGAATTTGCCAGGTTCCTTGCCGGGGCCCCCGAACGAACTTTGATACTTGCGTTCCTTGTCGTAGACGTGCACCCAGGACTTGCCATAGCCGTCGGCGACGAAAAGGCGACCGTCCGGCGCGAGCGCGATCGCTGTGGGAGCGTATTCCTCGGCTTTCGAGTACACCCCGGATTCCTTGGGCCAGGGGATCGTCCACTGGATCTTGCCGTCGAGCGTCGTGCCGACGACCTCATGGCGAGCGGTGTGCGCGAGGATCAGGCCCTCGCTCTCAGCCTTGCCGTGGATCAAGATGCCGTGCGTTCCGCCGCGGAACTCCTTGCCCCAGGCCTTCACGAAGGTGCCGTCGGGTTCGAAGACCATGATCGCGCTTTCCGTGTCGGTGGTGACGTAAACGCGTCCGGCGGAATCGATCGCGACGCCGCCGTGGGTGTTGCCGAAGGGCGCGTTCGCGGGGCGCTTGGCCCAGTCGCCGAGCCAGCGATAACGCGCCTGGCCCTGTCCGACGATCAGCTCCGGCTTGGATTGCACGGCGGCGGGCGGTGGCGCCTGTTGCGGCAGGCTGACGAGCACAAGCGGTAGCAGGTTGCAGATCCAATTCATGATCGGGCTCCTAATGTGAGACGGAGGGGACGCGAAGTTCGTCGGCCTGTTGACGGGCGAGTTGACGCATGGAGAACGACTCGCTCGAGCGCGCGAGCGAGTCGAGTGTTTCGAGGGCCAAGCTGATCTCGCCGATCGCGGCCTGACTGCGCGCGAGTTCCAGACGTGCGCGCTCTGCTCGTGCACGATCAAGGCCGTCGAACGCGCGCGCCGCTTCGCTAAGACTCTCGCAGGCGGCGCGCATTTCGCGCTCGGCCGATTCGATCAGGCCGCGCGTCAGCAGGAGTTCCGCGGACGTGAGCGGTTCCGCAGCGGCCGGGTCGGCGAGCGCGAAGTTCGCACGCGCGCCAAGCACATCGCCGCGTTCGATCTTCAGGCGCGCAATCCAGCCATTCGCGCAGGCACTCAACGGGGGCTTCGCGCAGGTGGAAAGCACGGTGAACTCGCGTTCCGCGCCTTCGAGCTCGCCAAGTCGCATGGCAAGTCGAGCGTGCGCGAAGAGCGCATCAGCGTCTTGCTTTGCCGCATGGGCACGCCGTCCCGCGCTCGATGCCGCTTCGAGCGCTTCGCCAAGCCATTCCTTGGCCAGCGCAGCATCGATCGGACCGTCGCGCCGCGCGACGAGCCGGCCACCAGGGGCAAACACGAACAGGCCCAGGGCACTCGGACGTCCCAGGCGCGGAGTGCTCTGCCGCAGCAACACGCGCTCCGCTCGCGGACGCAACGTGGACCAGGCTTCGTCAACCGCGGCGCGTGCGCCATCGCCGAGGGGGCGATCCTCCGCCGCGACGAGCACGACCACCGTCGCTCCGCGCACAATCGAAAGTTCCAAGTCGCCGGTCCACGGATCGCTGGGCCGGGCCGCGGCCCAGCCCAGTCCCGCGAGCAGCGCGACTGCGGCGAACTTGGAAGCTTTCATCGGCGTTGGATCCTATCCAACGCCGCGTTCGCGATCAGGGGCAGAACTTCAGTCGCAGGGCATTGGACAGCCCAACCCCGAAGGACGCCGGTGGATCGCGGAACCAGGCCTGCGTGTACCAGGTCTGGCCGGCCATCCCGGGCACGACGGGGAACTGCGCGGAGGCGTAGCCGAAGTAGTCCGTGACGAAGTTCACGTTGCGAGTGACCGGCGGCGCGAGGCACAGGGTTCCACCAGAGAAGGGCGTCGACGCCGGACCCGTGGCGCTGACCAGGATCAAACCGGCCTTGTTGGACGATGCATCGCGCAATTCGATCCGCAGCGAGTTCAGCGACTCGCTCGGCGCGCCCAGCGCGGTCAGGTAAGGCAGTGTTCCCAGCGCGGTCAGCTTTCCCGTGCAGTAGGCGACGGGAGCCAAGCAGCCCTGGCCGACCGCGGAGACCATCACGATCTGAACGTCGTCGAGGTTCCATCCACCCTTCTGGATCGAACCGTTGGTGGTCAGTTCGAAGCGGATTTTCGTGTTCGAGTTGCCGGCGGCCATCGCGGTGATGTCGTACTCGACTTCGGTCCAGCCCAGGTCGGTCAAATTGGTGTTGCCGGTGTGCTGCCAGACAACCTGGCCATTTACCAGGATGCGTGCGGAATCGTTCAGCGCGCTCTCGATGGTCAGCCAACGCTGCAGGCGCAAGATCGGGCGCGGGCATTGCGAAAGGTTGATCGTCGGCGACTCGGCCCAGTTCGAAGCGTTCGCGGAGTACAGTCCGTCGAAGCCCGGGTTGCCCAGGTCGGTGCCCAGGCAGCGCTGTCCGGTGCGCGGGGCTGCCGGATCACCGCCAACGCCGGCGGGGACCCCGAACTGCCAATCGTTGGCGCCGGCCGTCGCGCCGGTCGGCCACAGCGAGAAGGTCGCGTCGAAGGTGTCGCTGAAGTAGACCTGCTCTTCGCCGACGATGAACCGGAACGTCGTCGCAGGCGCACCGCTCGGAGCGAAACCGAACGTGCCGACCGCGTTGGCGGCGCTGACGTAGTACTCGACCTTGGTCGGGGAGGTCTGGCCGGGAATCGTCGCCGTGAATTGATTTCCCCCGAGCGGGTTCATCGTGACCGCGGTGAAACTGCCTTGGTTCACGCGCCAGAACAACTGCGGCGTCGACAGCGGCGGAGAAATGTTCGCGATGGCGGTGGCGTTGACCACATACGGCCCGACCACGTCGATCGTGTTCGGCAAGACGGTCACGTTGCTGATCGCCACCGGCGTCAGGATGAACAGCGGGAATCCCTGGTCGCCGAAGCCCTGATTGATGTCGGTGAAGTGCGGCGTGCCGTTGTTGATGTCCCCGTCGTTGTCGTCGAGCACCAGCCAGTGCGTGCGCACGATCGTCTTGATTTGCGAGTCGTTGTAGGCGTTCATCCAACTGTTGTGCAGCAGGTCCGCGGCAGCGGCGCCGGCGCTGTTGCCCAGCGAAGTCTTCAGGCGCGCGCGGACCTTCCACATCGCGCCCATCAGGACTTCGCCGTCGTTGTGGACTCCGCCGTGACAGCCGCCGGCCTGATCGCCGCAGAAGGGCCGCGTGTTGAGGCCCGTGCGGATGATCCCGCCGTTGGTGAAGAAATTCTCGCCGACGATCGGTTGGTCGGTCAGGTAGGTCGCGTAGTTGTCGGCATTCCCTTCGCCGAATCCATCAGGGCCGTTGCCCGATCCGTAGAGCACGTTGAGCCAGTGGCCCATCTCGTGGGCGACCACGGTCGAGTAGGCGGTGTTCACGCAGCCGACGCCGGCGAAGAAAAAGTTCACCGAGCTGCCGTTGAAATAGGCGTTGCAGGTCTGCTGGAGGTTGCAGTTCGACGTTGCGTCGACGTCACCTGTCGCATCGCCGGGATTGACGGCGCGGATGTAGTCGCGCAGGCGGCCGAGCCAATAGGCGCCATTCGCTTCGCCAGTGTAGAACTGCGAGGAGGGCGAATTCATCAGCAGCGAATTGCCCGTCGGACTGACCAGGTTCGAGAGCAGTGAATAGACCGGAGCCGAAGCGTCGGTCGTGGTGACGAAGGGGCCGTCGTACTTGACGGTGACCGCGAGCGGCACGGACGCCCCGACGATGTTGAAGTTGCCGTTGATGTCGCTCGTCGCATTGCCCTGCGGGCTGGTGACGAGCATGTGGGCCAGCGGAACCTGCACGGTCGGGTTCGCGACGATGTCCGGCAGCACGCCTGGAGTCAGCTTTGTGTAGACCGTGCCCGTCACGTCGCAGGTGTGGACCAGTTCCTCTTGATCGGCCAGCGAAAGGTCGCGGTCGAGCAGACGCAGGCAAAGTCCGCGCGGGACTTCGTTCGGCGCGCCGCCGAACACATCGACCTCCCAGGCGAGCATCGCGCGCAGGTCGCCCTGTTCCTGCAACCCCACGAGCACCAGGCGCGGCACGCCGCTTGGCTTGCCGGCGACGCCTGCGATCGTGCCGAAGACGCGCACCGCCTCGCTGGTCACGCGCGCGGCTGCTTGAGTCGGGTTCGTCAGCGCCTGTTCCGCGCCGGGAATCGCCGACGACTCGATCGAGAGCGCGCGGCCCTCGAGATCCATCAGCACCTGGACGCCTGCGGCGACGACGGGCACGCCGCGCACGACCTGACGGAAGCCGGCGGTGTACTTGTCGCTCGATCCGGCGTTGGAAAGCGGCAGGAACACCGCGCGTTCGTCGGCCAGAGTGCTGCTCGCGATGCCGGTCAGCGTGCTGGTCTGGAGCACGAGCGCGCGGGCGCGCGTGAATGCCGCGCGGTCGTCTCGCAGCCGTTCCGACGCTTCGGTGTGACCGCCGTACAACGAGCGCACGAAGCCGGTGCGCGAGTCGATCTCGGCGTTCCACGACGAACCGTGGGTGTTGCGCCAGTTCTCGATGGCCGCCTGCGGATCGGCGCCGGTCTGAGCGCGCAGCGCGGGGGCCAGGAGGGCGATAAGAACAAGGGCGTGGCAGGGCTTCATCATGGTGGTGGCGGAGCGGAGGAGAGGCGCCGGAGTGCGGAATCGCTTCCACCAGAGCGTAGCCGCTGGATGGCGTGCGGTGCGCGCGACTTTCCAACAATTATCGCTCAGGCGGTCGCGGCGACAGGCTGGCGCGGTTCCTCGCCCGGATTGACGTAGCGCTCGAGTTCCAACTGGTGCTGTCGATCGTGCAATTCGCGGTATCGGCCGCCCAGCCCATGGAGCTCGGAATGGGTGCCCCGTTCGACGATTCGGCCACCCTCGATCACCAGGATCTGGTCGGCGGCGCGGATCGTGGACAGGCGGTGGGCGATCACGAAGGTCGTGCGGCGCTGACGCAGGGCCGCCAAGCTCTTCTGGACCGCGGCTTCGCTCTCACTGTCCAGGCTCGACGTCGCTTCGTCCAGGATCAGGATGCGCGGATCGGCGAGCAGCGCGCGGGCAATGGCGATGCGCTGGCGCTGGCCACCGGAGAGTTTTACGCCACGTTCACCGACGATGGTGTCGTAGCCCTGCTCGAAACCGCGCACGAACTCGTCACAGTAGGCCTGTCTAGCGGCGGCCTCGATCGCCTCGCGCGGCGCGTCGGGACGCGAAAAGGCGATGTTGGCGGCGACGCTGCCGTCGAACAGGAAGTTCTCCTGGAGCACGACTCCGAGTTGGGCGCGGTACTCGGAGAGCCTGACGCCCGCCAGGTCGAGGCCATCGACCCTGACCTTGCCGGACAGCGGTCGATTGAAGGCCATGACCAGACTGATCAGCGTGCTCTTGCCCGAGCCCGAGGAACCAACGAGCGCGGTGGTCGATCCGGCCGGCGCGCTGAACGACACTTCGTGCAGCACGACGCGGCCGGGATCGTACTCGAACGCGACATTCTCGAACACGACGTCGCCGGCGATGCGCGGACAGGGCGCGCGATCCTTGTCGCCCTCGTCCTCGCGCGCCTGACCGCGGATCTCGCGGATGCGATCGAGGCCGGCGAATGCCTCGGTGATCTGCGTTCCGATCGAGGCGATCTCGACCACCGGCGCGGTGACCAGACCGATCAGTACCAGGTACAGTCCGAATTCGCCGAGCGTCATCTGTCCGTCGAGGATCGCGCGGCCGCCGACGACGGTCATGATCGCGCCGAGCACGCCGATTACGACGACCCCGAACGCCGTGACCGCGGAAACTCCGGTCATCGACTTCTTGACGTTGGCGAAAAGCGCTTCGACGCCGCCCTGGAAAACGGATTCTTCCGCGCGCTCCGCGGTGTAAGCCTTGACCACGCGGATACCGCCGAGTGTTTGCGTCAGGCGTCCGGTGATCTCGGCCTGGATCTTGCCGCGCTCGCGGAACAGCGGCCGCAATTTCTTGAAAGCGTAGGCCATGACCGCGCCGAAGCAGGCCAGCACCACGAGCAGCAAGACTGTCAGCTTCCAGTTGATCCAGAACAGCACGCTGATCGCGATCAACGCTGTGATCGTTCCGCCGACCAGTTGCACGAGACCCGTGCCCACCAGGTTTCTGACGCCCTCCGCATCGTTCATGATGCGCGAGATCAAGACGCCGGTCTGTGTGGCATCGAAGGAGCGCACCGGCAAGTGCAGCACGTGGCGCTGCACATCCATGCGCAGTTCGTTGATCACGCGTTGGGCCGCCACGCCGAGGATCTGGCTCAATCCGAATCCGGTGGCGGCTTGCAGCACAGTCGCCAGGCCACCGGCCAGCGCGATCGGCACCAGGAGTTCGTGCTTGCCCTTGCCGATCACGTCGTCGATCAGCAGTTTCAACGTGGCCGGCAGCACGAATCCGCTCAGGCGCGAGATCAGGAGCAACCCAAGGCCGAGCATCAACCGTCCGCGCGAGGCGCGAATCAATTCGCGAGCTTCCGCCCAGGCCACGCGCGCGCTGACGCGTTTTTTCTTCGCGGCCTGCCGATCTTCCTTGGGGTCGGCCATCGGCTCTAGACGCGCTGCTGGTCCGCTTGCCAGTCGCGCACCTTGCGCTTGATGTCGTCCTCCTTGGTGGTCGTGCCGGCGAGCACCTCAGCGACCAGCGCGGGCAGTTCCGCGTCCGAAGCAAAGCGCAAGCCGACCAACTGCCGCAGCGTCAATCGCTCGAATTCCTGGCGCCTGTTTT
>JANMRV010000204.1:0-1291 GCA_031388685.1 Planctomycetota bacterium | reverse complement strand
CCTCTTGTCCAGAGCTGCGATCGCGGCGCTGTTCGTCCTCGCGGCGCCGTCGCTCTGTGCCCAGACCGACCTTGGTGCGCGGCTCGACGAGCATCTGCAGCGCTTGGTGCCCTGGGGTTTTTCCGGTTCCGTGCTCGTGGCCCGCTCCGGCCGCGTGCTGCTCGCCACCGGATATGGTTTCGCCGATCGCGCGCGCGGCGTGTCCAATTCGGCGCAGACCCAGTTTCCGCTCGGCAGCCTCTCGCAGCAATTCACCGCCGTCGCGGTCCTGCTGCTCGCCGATCAAGGCCGACTTTCGATCGACGACACGCTAGGCGCGCGCCTCGACGGAGTGCCGGCGGACAAGCAGGCGATCACGCTGCGGCAGTTGCTCTACCATCAGTCGGGACTGCCCACGGACGTCGGCGATCCGTTCGGCGCAGCCGAATCCAAGGAAGAGGCGCTCGCGCGCATTCTCGGCGCGCCGCTGATTTTTCCGCCGGGCGCACGCTTTGGCGCCTCGAATGCCGGCTACACGCTTTTGTGCGCGGTGATCGAGAAAGCCGCCGGTGTCTCCTTCGAGGACTTCGTGAAGAGCAACATCCTCGACCGCTCCGGCATGGGCGCCACGATGTTCATCGGCGATCCGCGCGCGGCGAGCGCGGCCTTGGCGCACACCTATGCTGACGACAGCGACGTCGGCAGTCCCAGCCGCTGGCAGCCGACCTGGCCGATGCGCGGCGTCGGCGCGCTCGTGTCGAGCGTGGGCGACCTGTACCGCTGGGAGCGCGCGCTTGCACCCGACGTGCTGCTCAGCGCGCAATCGCTCGAGCTGCTGCACGAGCCGGCGCTCGGCAACGCGGCCTGCGGCCTGTTCATCGAGCGCACGGAATCCGGCAAACGCGTCGCTTCGCGTTCGTCGATCCTGGCGGGTTTTCAGGCCGAATTGCGCCGTGGACTCGACGATTCACTGACCTGGAGCCTGTTGCTCAACGAGAGCATGCCTGCCGCGGTCGCGCACGTCGAAGCGTTGCTCGCGGGCAAATCGTTGGCGCTGCCCCCGGAAGTCGGCGAACTCGATGCGCGCGTGTGCGCGGCGGCCGCGGGTGCCTACGAGTTGCCCGGCGGCGGAAGATTCCGCGTCAGCTTCGAGCGCGAAAGACTCTCTGTCGCGGCCGAGAATCAGGGCGGCGTCGACGCGCTGGCGCTTCTGAGCAACGAGGAAAAAGCCTGGGCCGGCGAGTACGGATCTCGCACGCTGGCGCTGTGCGAGAGTCTGCGCGGCCGCGATTTTCCGGCCGTCGCCGGCATG
>JANMRV010000134.1:0-3761 GCA_031388685.1 Planctomycetota bacterium | reverse complement strand
TCCGCGCGCGTCGCGGGAGAGAACAAGGAAGGCCCTGCGCGCTGCGCGGGGCCTTTTTCATTTCCACCCGCCCGTGTCCACCGGAGTAGCGTTGATGACGTCGAACTTCGAGTTCACCAAACTCGGCGCTTCCATCGTCCGCTCGGAAATTGCATTCTTCCCGGCGTCAGGCGCGTTGAACCGCGCCGCCCCCGATCCGCGTTCCGGACGGGAACGTACCTGAGGAGATTCGACATGAAGCAGTGGTTCCTTTGCTCTCTGACGCCGACGGTTGCGATCAGCGGATTGCTTGCCGCGCCTGTCGCGGCGCTGGGCGGCGATGAGTGGTCCAGCCTCGATCGCGATCTCGAGGCGCTCGTGAAGGGACAGGATTCCGCCTGGACCGGCGCGCCGAATGTGCATGGCCTGGTTCGCTCGAGCGCGATCTTGTTGCCGAACACGAACAGTCACCAAGACGACAAAGGCTTCAAGCTACTGAATGCACAGCTCTCCATAGATGGCGAGGTCAGCGAGAAAATCCGCTACGTGACCGAACTCGAGGCTGCTGGCGGAACCGCCGTCCTGCTCGATGCCTATGGCTCGTGGGATTCGTGCAGGTACGTTCGCGTAACGGTGGGACAGTTCCGCTCGCCGCTGCTTTGGGAGTCGCAACTCGCCGACAGCGACCTGCTGTTCATCCTCCGCACGGATTCAGGGCAGTTATTCTACAAGCGCGACAAGGGCGCGATACTTTCAGGCTCGCTCGGAGCGTTGCACTGGGCCGCTTCGATGCAGAGCGGACTCGACGGGCTGGCGGACCGGCCGTTGATCAGCGCGCGGGTCGGCTTCGACGCACTCGGCGGTGGAACCGGTCTGCGCCAGGGAGCCTACGGCTCCGGTGACGAGACGAAGCTGTCGATTGGCGCCGGATATTTCGACGACCAAAGCCAGGGCAGCGGGAAGGACGGCGACGTGTTCGCGGCCGACGCGCAACTGAAGCTGGGCCGCTTTGCCGCCGACGCAATGGTCGCGAAGTTTCAGGAATTCACGAATTCGAACTTCGTCGACCGCTCAGACTCGCTGCCGTGGAATACCAGCGCGAGCTTCATGGTCGCCGAAAAAGTCGAAGTGGCCGCGCGCTATCAGGTCGTCGACAACATCAACCACGAGAAGGACGTCACCGCCGCCGTCAACTACTACGTCAACGGCCACGCGATGAAGTTTCAGCTCAACGCGAGCTACATCTTCTCGGACGACAACCTGATCGACGACACGGTCCGCTTCGGGCTTGCCGCGAGCGTGAAGATCTGAATTCGACGCCACGCGCGTACCTCGGTTAGGCTGAGCGCGAATGTCCAACCCCGCCGCGCATTCTCCGCTGGGCCGTGATCGCCGCGAGAATCGCCTCGCCCGCGAGACCAGTCCGTACCTGCTCCAACACGCCAAGAACCCGGTCGACTGGTACCCCTGGGGGGCGGAAGCGCTGGCGCGTTCGCGCGCGGAAGACAAGCCGATCTTCCTTTCGATCGGCTATTCGGCCTGCCATTGGTGCCACGTCATGGAGCGCGAGAGCTTCGAGAACGAAGCGACCGCCGCGCTGATGAACGAGCACTTCGTCTGCATCAAAGTCGATCGCGAGGAACGCCCCGACCTCGACGAGATCTACATGAAGGCCGTGCAGGCGATGACCGGTCAAGGCGGCTGGCCGATGAGCGTGTGGCTCACGCCAGAACTCGAACCGTTTTACGGTGGCACGTACTTTCCGCCGACGCGTCTGTACGGCAGACCGAGTTTTCCGGAACTGCTCACTTCCTTGACGCGCGCCTGGAGCCAAGACCGTCCAGGTCTCGTCGCCGCGGGCAAGCGCATGCGCGAACATCTCCAAAAGGAGAGCTCGGTCAGCACGCGCGCGGAAATTTCCGAGCAGGCGCTCGAGCTTTCGCGTTCGATGCTCGCCGACAGCTTCGATCCTGTGTGGGGCGGCTTCGGCGGCGCGCCGAAGTTCCCGCACGCGCTCGATCTGCGGCTGTGCCTGCGCCATCACCTGCGCACGCGCGATCCGGCGACCCTGACGATGGTCACGTTGACGCTCGATCGCATGGCCGAGGGCGGCATGTACGACCAGCTCGGCGGATGCTTCCATCGCTACTCGACCGATGCGCAGTGGTTGATCCCGCACTTCGAGAAGATGCTCTACGACAACGCGCTCTTGGTGCCGGCGTACCTCGAAGCGTTCCAGCTCACCGGCGACGTCGAGTATGCGCGCGTGGCGGGCGAATGCTGCGAGTGGGCGCTGCGCGAAATGACCACGGCCGAAGGTGCTTTCTCGAGCGCGCAGGACGCGGACTCCGAAGGTGAAGAAGGCCGCTTCTTCGCCTGGACGCCCGCACAGATCGTGGCCGTGCTCGGCGAGAAGCTCGGCGGGCAGGCCTGCGTCTGGTACGGGGTCACGCCCGAGGGCAACTTCGAACATGGATCGAGCGCGCTGTGGCGCCACGAAAGCGCGCAGAAAGTCGCGACGCAGTTGGGCCTCTCGCTCGCGGCGCTCGAGCCCGCGATGGCCGAGGCAAGGAATCGCCTGTTCGCGGCGCGCGAGAAACGCGTGCATCCGAACACCGACGACAAGGTGCTCGTGGCCTGGAACGGGCTGATGATCTCCGCTTTGGCGCAGACGAGCCAGGTGCTGGGCGACGAGCGTCACTTGAATGCCGCGCGGCGCGCGGCGGAATACGTCTTGACGCACATGCGCCAGCCGGACGGCGCCCTGTTCGCAACCGCGCGCGCCGGCCGCGCGCACTTGAACGCGTACCTCGACGACTACGCCTTTTTCGTGCAAGGGCTGCTCGATCTGTACGAATCCGATTTCGATCAGCGCTGGATCCGGCACGCTCTCGAACTGTCACAGATCGTGACCGATCGTTTCGAGGACAAGCAGAACGGCGGCTTCTTCACGACCTCGAACGACCACGAGCGGCTGATCGCCAGGCTCAAGTCCCCGCAGGACGGCGCGCTGCCCTCGGGCAACGGCGTGCATGCATTGAATCTGCTGCGTCTCGCCGAATGGACCGGCCGCGCCGACCTGGCCGACGGGGCCGCGCGGACGCTTTTGTCCTTGGGACAACTGGTCAACCGATTCCCAGCCGCCTTCAGTCAATTGCTGTGCGCGGTGGACTTCCTCGCCGCGGGACCTCGCGAAATCGTCATCGCCGGCGAGGCGAAGAGCCCTGCCGTGCGCGCGATGCTCGAAAAAGTCCGAGCCAAGTTCGCGCCGCAGAAGGTCGTCGCGCTCGCCCACGCGGGCGCGGACACGGCATTGATGCCGCTGCTCGCCGAGAAGACGGCGCCCGCCGGTCAGGCGCGAGCCTTCGTCTGTCGCAACTATGCGTGCGGCGCCCCGCTGGCGACGGCCGACGCGCTGGCCCGCGAACTCGAGCCAATCTGATCGACCGCGCCTGCCGCGCGAGAGTATCCTGTCGGGGATCGGCGCGACCCGCGCGCCAAAGCGACACCACGTCCCTCAGAAGAGTCATTGCATGTCCAGTTTGCGCGTCATCGTCACCGGAGGAAGTCAGGGCATCGGCCGCGCCATCGCGCTGGCCTTTGCGCGTCGCGGAGCCCGCGTCGCGATTGCGGCTCGCAGCGGCGACAATCTCGACTCCGTCGTCCTGGAAATCGATCGGCTGGGCGGCAAGGGCTGTCCGTTGCAGATGGACGTGACCGAGGAGGGCGGCATCGAAGGCGCGATCTACCGTGGCGTCGAGCACTGCGACGGCGTGATCGAC
>JANMRV010000271.1:0-1895 GCA_031388685.1 Planctomycetota bacterium | reverse complement strand
CATGTAGCGCAGCACGCGCTCGAGCCGCTCCCGTGACGGAATCGCGAGCATGTGAAGCCCGTCGCCGTTGTGCTCGGACGGCTCCATGTAGCTCACGTGCCGCGCGAGATCCTGGCGGTGCTCCATGAACCAGCGCGCGCGCTTCGCGAAACCCGGCAGTCGCACCAGCGTTTCCTTGTCGATCACTTCCACTGCGATCAGCGGCATCAGCCCGACCATCGAGCGCACGCGCAGCGTCTGATTGCCGCTGTCGAGGTGCACCTGATCGTAGTAGAAACCATCTTCCTCGGACCACAGCCCGTTTCCGCCAAGGTGATTCATCGCATCGGCGATGTGCACATAGTGCTCGAGGAACTTCGAAGCCATGTCCTCGTACGTCGAATCGTCCAGCGCGAGTTCCATCGCCATCTGCAGCATCGTTCCGCAGTAGAACGCCATCCACGCGGTGCCGTCGGCCTGTTCGAGGTAAGCGCCGGTCGGCAGCGGTTGCGAGCGATCGAACACCGAGATGTTGTCCATGCCGAGGAAACCGCCGGAGAACATGTGCCGGCCTTCGGCGTCCTTGCGGTTGACCCACCAGGTGAAATTGAGCAACAGCTTCTGAAAACAGCTCGCCAGGAAGCGCCGGTCGCGGCCGGTCTTCTTGTAGACGCGCCACACGGCCCAGGCATGCACCGGCGGATTGACGTCCGAAAATGACCATTCGTAGGCCGGAATCTGACCGTTGGGGTGCATGTACCATTCGCGCAGGAAAAGCTCGAGCTGCGACTTCGCGAACTCCGCATCGAGGTGCGCGAACGGGATCATGTGGAAGGCGAGATCCCAAGCCGCGTACCACGGATACTCCCACGTGTCCGGCATGGAGATCACGTCGCGGTTGTAGATGTGGCCCCAATCGCTGTTGCGGCCGCGCAAACGTGACTTCGGCGGCTCTGGATGCAACGGATCGCCCTGGAGCCAACGCGACTGGACGTAGTGATAGAACTGCTTCGACCAGGAAAGTCCTGCGTAGGCCTGACGCGCGACGAGTTTTTCGTCGTCTGAGAATGACCTGGGCCATTTCGCGGCGTAGTACTGGTTGGCGTCGCGCAGGCGCGCGTCGAAAGTGCGCTCGAAATCAGGTCCGAGTTCGCTGTTCACGATCTCCCGTCGCAAGCGCATCCGCAGCCGCAGCTCGACCGATTCTCCTCCGGCGATCTTCAGCGAATATCGCAGCGCGGCCTTGGTGCCCTCGCGCGCCGGATTCACTGCGTCCGTGCGTCCATGGACGATCAGTTCGTGGAAGGCGTCCTTGACGAACGGGCTCTGATTCGGCGATTGGAACAATCGCTGGTTGTTGGTTTCGTTCTCGGTGAAGAGCAATTCGGGCGCGCGGCCGTCGGCGAGTTTCGCGCCACGAATGAAAATCTTCCCGAGCGCGTGGTGCTCGCCTTCGATCGAGCCATCCTTGCGCGCGCGCAGCACGGGCTTTGGACCGCTCTCTTCGTCGTCGCCGCCCCAGGACCAAGTATTCCGGTACCAGACCTGCGGCAGCACATCGATCGCCGCCGCTTGCGGCCCGCGATTGGAGATCGTGATGCGAATCAGGATGTCGTCGGGATCGGCATCGGACTTGGCGTATTCGGCGAGCACGTCGAAGTAGCGCCCTCCATCGAAGACGCCGGTGTGCTCGAGCTCGTATTCGGGCTTGCTGTAGCCGCGCGAGCGGTTCTCGTGGAGCAGCTGCTCGTACGGGTAGGGGCTTTGAGGATATTTGTAGAGCGCCTTCAGGTACGAGCTGGTCGGAGTCGCGTCGAGATAGAAATACGACTCCTTCACGTCTTCGCCGTGATTCCCTTCGGGGTTCGTGAGGCCGAAGAGTCGCTCTTTGAGGATGGGATCTTTCCCGTTCCACA
>JANMRV010000112.1:0-2720 GCA_031388685.1 Planctomycetota bacterium | reverse complement strand
AGTACCTGACTCGGTACTACGGTCTGAACGTGACGCCCAGAGCGTTGGTCAGGTTGGATCCGCTCGCGCACGGACCCGTCGCGTCGCGGTACCAGCACTGAAAATTCCAATGCGCGCCCGGCAGCAGACAAGCCTGGCCGGCGAAGTGCGTGCACGAATAGGCGCCGATTCCCGGCCCCAGCGCAAGCGTGCCCGTTGCGCTCGAGATTTGCGGCGGATGGCGGAACACGCCGACTCCGCCCGCGGAAACGCACAACAGCCCGTCGTAGAACGGCGTGCCGAGTCCGCCGTTGTTCACTCCCGGCGCCATCAGCACGAGCGTCGGCTTGTTGGCCGGCAGTCCCGTTGCGTGGACGACGAGATCGTCGAGCGAAGTACTGTTCGAACCCGAGGCATTCAGCAGCGCACCGCTGCCCGTCGAGTTGCTTGCGCCGACATCATGACCGCCGTTGTTGCCGCAGGGCGCCGGCGCGCCCGATCCGTCCGCACTGCAAAAGGTGTTCGCGCCCATCGCCGCAAGCGCTGCGCGATGGGCGTTGACCCGGCCGAATCCGAAGTACATGTCCCAGCCGGGCGCATCTTCCGACGGCGGACCGACTTGATCCTCGGCGGTCGCTTGGATCAACGCGCGCACGGCGGTGTAGCTCAAGGTCGGATCGATCGCGCGCACCAGTGCGGCGATGCCCGCCACGTGCGGGGTCGCTGAGGATGTGCCGTTGAAGAAGAGCGTCGTTCCGCCACCCAGCGTGATGGTCGCGATCCGCACTCCCGGGGCGATCACGTCGAGTTCGGGGCCAAAGTTCGAGCCCCAGCCTTCGCCGTCGCACGAGCCCGGATTTTTGCGCTCGTCGCAGGGGCTCGAAGCGCCGATCGCCATCCCGAAACTGTTCGAGGCCGGGAAGATCACGCCGTTGGCATTCGAGTTGCCCGAGGCGGCGACCGTCAGGACGTCGAGTCCGGCTGCGTATTGCATCGCTGTGTCGACCGCCGGATCGCAGCACGGCCCGCCCAGGCTCATGCTGATGACACTCGCTCCGCCGTTGGCGGCGAACGTGATACCGGCGGCCACGGCCGAGTAGGAGCCGGAGCCACCCGAGCTGAGGACCTTGATCGGCATGATCAAACAATCCGGCGCGACGCCGGCGATCGCCAACCCGTTGTTCGAACGCGCACCGACGATGCCCGCGCAGCAAGTGCCGTGGCCGTTGTCGTCCTGCGGATTGTTGTTGTTGGAAACGAAGTTGTATCCGGGCACCAGGGCGCTCGAGATCTCCGGATGGGTCAGGTCGCAGCCCGTATCGATGACCGCCACGATCACCGAAGGATTGCTCTTGGCGAAATCCCAGGCGAACTCGGTGTCCATGTCCGCATCATTGGCGTTCTTGTGATCCCATTGACTGGGGTACAGCGGATCGTTGGGCGTCTCGGTCGTGTGCACCATGCCGTCGAGGCGCACCGCGGCGATGCTCGAGGAGAGGGACAGCGCCCGCTGGGCTTCGTCCAGGTCGGAATTCCCGGCCAGTTCGATCACGTACTGGCGGTGCATGCCGAGCGAGTGGAACAGCGCGTCGTTGCGCGGCGCCAGGCCGCCTGAGCGGAACACCCGGTACATGGCGCGCGCGCGCACTTTCGAGAGCGCAAGCCGCAGCGCGGGGTCGCCAGAGAACGCGGACTGGAGGTCGATCTCCTCAGGCAGTTCCGCCAGCGCCGCGCTCAGCTCGACCACGACGCGATCAGGAGTGTAGACGCGCGGCTCGTTCGTTTGCGCAAGCGCGTTCGTGCACAGCGCAACGAACGGCAAAATCATGCCAAGCACGCGGCGGTGGAGTGTCGATCGGTTCAGTCGCGTTTGCTTCGTGGCCATGGAGTTCCTGCGTGGTGTGGGGGAGAGCCAAAAAACCCGCTCGCGCGCATCGGCGCCCGCCCGGGCATCGGGAAACACTCTAGCTTACGCGGGTTCCGTGGGAGCGGAAGGCAGGCCGGGGTTTTCGCGGCGATTGACCGCGCTTTCGCGGCTAGGCTGGCGTGAATGCAGGTCGCACCCATCACGCTGACAGGCTGCGCCGTGCGCGTCGAACCGCTCGCGCTCGCGCATGCAGCCGATATCGCCGCCGTCATCGACCTCGAGTCGATGCGCTACCTGCTCGATCGGCCGGCGGGGCGCGAACTTGGGGCCGTGGAGCAGTACATCGAGCGCCAACTCGCGGACTCGAGCCGCGTCGCGTTTGCGATCATTGACATGGCCAGTTCACGTGTCGTTGGCAGCACGTCCTACATGGACATCCGGCCGCGCGATCGCGGCCTCGAGATCGGACACACCTGGCTCTCGCGTTCGGTCCAAGGCACGCACGTGAATCCCGAGACGAAGTTTCTCCTGCTGCGACACGCTTTCGAAAAGCTCGGCTGCGTGCGCGTGCAATTGAAAACCGACGGACGCAACCTGCAAAGTCAGGGCGCGATGATCAAACTTGGTTGCACGCGCGAAGGTGTGCTGCGTCGCCACGTCATTCTGCCCGACGGATTCGTGCGCGACACGGTCATGTTCAGCATCACCGATAGCGAGTGGCCAACGGTGCGCGCGTCGCTGCTCGCGCGACTGGCGCGCCTCGCCTGATTCTCCAACGAGACGCTCAAGATAACTCTATGGCCACCACCATCTACTCAGCCTCGATTCTCAGGCTCTTTGCCACCGCAGTTCTGCTAGCCGCTCCTGGCCTGGC
>JANMRV010000062.1:0-1414 GCA_031388685.1 Planctomycetota bacterium | reverse complement strand
CGCGAGGGTTGGCGCAGCCAGCGTTTGGACAGGGCGAAGGATTCGGCGGGGACGGCGGCGAGCTTCGTCGCGGACTCGAGCGCGCGCGACAGCAGCGCCTCAGGGCCGACCAGTTCATGGACCAAGCCGCGCGCGAGGCATTCCTCGCCGTTGTAGCTACGACCTTCGAGCACGACTTCGCTCGCGAGCTGCGGGCCGAGCGCCGCACGCACGATCTCGAGCGCAAGAAAGGGGAAGGACACGCCGACCTTGAGCTCGGGTGTGCCGACCAGCGCCTTGCCGCGCGCGAGGATGCGCCGGTCGCAGGCCAGTGCAAGCACCGCGCCACCTGCGATCGCATGTCCGTTCAGCGCGGCGACCACGGGCTTCTCGAGGAAGAAAAGCTGAGCGAAGGCGCGATCGAGGGCGGGCAGGAAGGCTTCGATGTACGCGCGCTTGCCCGCGACGATGCGCTTCAAGTCGACGCCGGCGCAGAAAATCGTTCCGCTGCCGGTCACGACGAGCGCGCGTTCCTTCGCGCCTGCCTCGGCGCGGAACGCGGACTCCAGCGCATTCAGGAACTCGAGATCCAGCGCGCTCGCCTTGCCGTGCGCGAGGCGCAATACTGCGACGTCGCCGTGGACCTCGCGCTCGATCATTGGCCGCCGCCGCCAGTTGGGACGGCGGGGACAGCGGGGGCTTCGTGACCGTGGCCGTCGTCAACGGGTTTGGTCGGATCCTGCGCGGGGACTGCGCCGTCGGTCGGCGGCAGCGGCGCATTGGGGTCGATCACGGGCTCGACCGGCGCGACATCCTTGAGCATGTCGCTCATCTTCTTCGTGAAGTTCGACGCCGCGTATCCAGGCAGGACGTAAGTCCATTTCGAAAGCCGCGCATCGAGTTCGCTCGCTTCCTTGGCGACTTCTTCTTCCTTCTTGCCCGGCACCGACTTCGTTTCGATCGGTTGAGCCGGGGGCGGGATTGCTGCCGCGGGATCGGCCTCCGGCGGCGCGTTCGGATCCGCCGGCTTGGGCACTTCCGGTCCGGCGGGCGGCGGAGCTTCGAACTTCGTCACTTCGACACGCAGGCTCGGATCGAAGCGCGCCGAAAACTGGCCGTAGAACTTGCCCTCGTTCTCCAGCACTTTCACCGTGACGAGCATCCCGTCGAAGGTCTGCATGGTCGTGGTGGTTGCCGTCGGATCCGAGAAGTCGACGCTGCCCGCGGCTTGCACGTCGTCAAAATTCAAGTACTCGAGCGCGCCGGCGACTCCGTCGGCGACACCAGGCCACTTCAATTCAGCGCCCACGGGCAGATCGAGCACGCCGAAATTCTTGTCGTCGGGTGCGGTCTTCGAGAGCACAAGCTTGGAACCGTCCGCCTGCGTGGTCTCGACCTTGTGAACGCGCGCGCGCTCGAGCTTGATGACCTGCTT
>JANMRV010000055.1:0-17178 GCA_031388685.1 Planctomycetota bacterium | reverse complement strand
GCGGACGCCGGCTCGGCGGCGGGGGCGAAGAGCGCCTCCGCGATCGCCAGCACGTCGTGCACGGCGTCGGTCAACGCACGGCAGGAAATGGTCGCCCCGGCGATGTTCTTGATGTCGCTTCCGAGTTTGAGCTGGTCGCCGGCGCCCAGGCCGGCGAACTGCGCGCGCCACTTTTCGCGACGAACCTCGCCGCCATGGCTTTCGCGATAGTCCAGGATTTCGACCGCGCGCACATGGTTGTCAGGAGCGAGGATCAGCATGTAGGTGATCGGCAGCGACTTGCCGATCACGTCCTCGACGATGGCGCGGCCGAGCAACACGCCTTGCTTGCGCGCTTCGCGGCAGGTCCACAGCCGCGGCGCGACGCGTGCGCGCAGGCGCGGCCCGAGAGCGGCGCGCTGTGCGTCGCTCAGGTTCATGACGCGAAGCGCAATCGCGTCTGCCCCGGGAAATGCGCGCGCGAGCGCCGCATCCAGTTCCGGCGAGTCCGCCGCGCGCGCCTTTTGGGGCCACGAAAGCGCGCCGGGCTGCGCAGCCGATGTCGGCGCGGACAGGCTCGCGAGCAGCGCGAGCGAGGCCATGAACGTTCTTAGAACGACCATCCGATTCCGAGGTTGAACTGATCGTGGGGCTGCTTGTCGCTCTCATCGTCGCGCCACTGATAATCGGCCTTGAGCACCAGGTTCGGCAGGGGATAGAGCCCAAGGCCCAGCGTCCATTCGTTGCGATCACCCTGTGGATTGGCGGCCAGGCCGCTTGGCACGTCGCGCTGCGTGTCGATGTCGTCGTAGCGCACGAAGGCGATGGCGTCGCTCCAACCGTGTTCGCCCGTCTTCCAGACTTCGGGCAGCCAATGCCAGGCGGCCTCGACGTACCAGCCCGTGATCTGCGACGAGATCGACTCGCCCGTCGCCGTGGAAAGGTCGCTTGCGCCGGCGATGTGTTCGAAGGCGCCGACCGCGCGCAAGTCCAGCCGATCGATCGAGTATTCCGTGTCGAGGGAAAGAATCGACAATTCGGCGTCGACGCCGGGATCGACACCCTGGTCGCCGTTGTCGAGGCCTCCATAGAAGCCTGAGATGCCGACGCGCCAAGACTGTGCGCTCGCGCCGGCCTCGAGCGAGTCGAGCGGGAAGAAGTCCAATCGGCCACTGATGGCGAGTTCGTTCGCGCTGGGACGTTCCTTTTGCCGACCGCCGCGAATGCCGTTCAGGGCGCTGAATCCCGTGCCGTCCAGGCTGCTCGTGAGGAAGGCCTGATATCGCAGTGCCGGCGTGAACTCGGAGCTGATCCCCAGGCCGTCGACATACCAGGTGCTGGGCAGGACAACCGTCTCGACGCTCGGCCGTTCGACGCCGTTGAAGCTCGTCGGCTCGTGGCGCAGGTTCACGATGCCCAAGGGTGCGAGGACGCGACCCGCCAGCAGATGCGTGGCGGGGGCGAGTCTGAAATCGGTGTAGAGCTGCTCGATGGAGAGCTCGCCGTTGTCGTTCTCGACGAAGCCGTGTTCGAGCTCGATTTCGCTGTGCAGCTGGATCGAATCGCTGAACTCGTAGCCGAGGTAGAGCACGAAACGGTGGATGTCGAACTGCGCACCGCCCTCGCCTTCAGGAGCGTTGAGGTGCATCTCTCCGTAGCCACCCCAGTGCAAGCGCTGTTTCGCCCCGGCCGCGGGCTGAGCCTGGCGCGATTCCTCGAGCATCAGGACCAGCTGCGCGACCTGCTGCTCGCGCGCCTTGCGTTCGGCCGCGATCGACAGCGCGAGCTCCTCGCGCAGGGCCTTCAATTCGGCCTCCTGGCGCGAGAGACGATCTTCCTGGGGTTCCTGACACAACGAAAGCAGTAGGAAAGTGAAGCTCATGCCCCAAGTATACTGAGATTGCGTCTCAATAGCAAGTGGAAAAGGATCGAAACGCGGACGCTCCAAGTTCAAGGCGCTGGGGCCATGCCGGCGCGCGACCTGGCGCAGGGTCCGGTCCGCTCAGGCCTGCAGGGGCTGTTTTGCGCGCGGGTAGATCGGGCCCTCGGTCGACAGCACGGCTTCGAGCAGTTGGCGCGTGGCCTCGGTATGGCTGCGGCGCAACTCGCTGTTCACGAGCCGGCCCGACTCGCGGCGCAGGCGCCGGCGCAGCTGTTTGACCAGGCCGGCTCCGGATTCGTGCTGGCCCGCCGAGTCGAGGATCAGGGCCCGTGTGCCGGTGATCACGATGCGATCGGCCAGTTCGGCCCCGTGCAGTTCGAGCAGTTCCATCGCCCGCGAGGAATCGAACAGCGCCTCCTCCAATTGGCCGCGCGCTCGGGCGATGCGAGCCTGGATCGCAAGACACAGGGCTTCGGCGCGGCTCAGGCCCATTTCGCCGGCCATGCGGCCGACGCGCGAGAGCAGGCCTACGGCTTCCGGGTCGTCGTGCTCCCACAGGAGGATCCCCAGCCACAGGCCGGCCAGCGTCTGACCGCGTCGATCCTCGGTTTCGTTCGCGATCAGGAGCGCGTCGCGCAAGCGCGCCTCGGCTTCCTCAGGGCGATTGATGTCGAGCAGTAGTCCGCCCAAGCGCGCCGTCGCTTCCATCTCCAGACGCCGCTCCGCCGCCTGGCGTGCGAGCCGCACCGCGTGCTGCATCGAGCCCATCGCGCGCGCCGGCCGCCCCAGCAGGCGATAGATCCGACCGCGCAGCATGTGCGCCGCCGAGAGCACACCGGGCAGCGTCCATTCGCTCGAACCGCGCAAGAGGGCCAGCGCGCGGTCGACTTCGTGCAACGCGGGTTCCAGATCGTCTTCGAGCAAGTCGACCACCGCGATCTGCAGGCGCGCGACGGCGCGCTGAGGATCGTGCTCGGCATGCTCCAGGGCGCTCTTCGCGAGTGCGCGCGCGGGCCCGAGTTCGCCGACGTGGGCCTGAACGGCCGAGAGGCGGCGTTTGGCTTCGGACACGAGCACTGAGACGTTTCCGGCGCGCGTCGCCAGCTCCACCGCGTTCTTCAGGAAGCCGCGCGCGAGTCCGTACTGCCCTGTGGAAATCGCGTGGCGGCCGTGCAGCAGGTAGACGCGCGCGAGTGAGGCCGCGTCCGTCTCCGGCGACAATTCCAGATCGGAAAGCTGATCGAGCCAGGCGCGCTGCTCCTCGCGGTTGCCCAGCCGGTCGGCCGAGTCAGCGGCGGCTTCGAGGAATTCGATGCGCAGGATTTCGCGCGCCTTGGTGCGTCCCAACTTGTCGAGCGCCTCGATTCCCCAGCGCGCGATCGAGTGAATGCGCTGCGTCTGCCCGCGCCTGATCAGGACCGCGAGCAGTGGGCGCAGCACGGCCAACAATGCCGTCAGGTCGCCGGCTGCGCGCAGGTGGAAGGCACGCTGGAATGCATCGGCAAGGCTCAGGCTCTTGCTGCGGCCGGGCGCGAGTGCGCGTGCCGCTTGCGCGTGCAGCCTGGCTCGGCTGTCTTCGGCAATCGCACGGTATACGGCTTCGCGCAGCGCCGGCCGGGCAAAACGGAATCGATCGCCCGCCGGCACGATCCATCCACTCTGCACCATGCGACCGAGCACCTCCGCCAGCTCGACCTCGCTGACCGGCTGGAACGCGCGCAGCAGGAACTCGGTGCTGATCCTTCCGCCGACGATCGACAGACGCTGCAACCAGCGCCGATCCTCGGGCGGCAGCTTCTGATAGCGCTGGTTGATCAACGTAGGCAAGGACTCGGGCAGTGGCAGCCGCTCCGGAGCCAGGGCCAGCGCCAACGCTTTTCCGTCGGGGTCCTCGGGATGTGCGTAGGCCTCGCCGCGCTGCATCAGGCCGCGCAGGATTTCCCCGATCATCCCAGGGTTGCCGCGGCTGCGCTGATAGAGGACCTGCGCGATCCTCAGCCGCGGCGCCGAATGGTGGAACAGTCGCGTGACGAGATCACTGACAGCCGACTCATCGAGGGGCCCGAGCTCGACGTGCGCAATGAGCTGGCGCGATTCGAGCGCGCGCTCGAGTTGCTCCTGCATGCGCGCGTTGTTCACTCCATCGTGCAGGCGCTGGCCCAAGACCAGGAACAGCGGCTTGCCGGAAAGTTCGTCCGCCACGCGCAAGAACACGCTGAGCGTGCCCTCGTCGGCGAAGTTGATGTCGTCGACGAAGACCAGCACGGGGCCGCGCTTGGTCAGCATTACCAGCCAGCGCGCGAGTGCGGCGGCCACCGAGGTTTCGCTCGTGCCGGAAAATCGGCTGTCGAGCGCGCGCGCCAGCGTCTGGGCTTCCTTCGGGGGAGCGGCGCGTTCCAGGGCTTGGCGTTCGCGCGGCCCCAGTTGCGTGGTTTGCGGCGGCAGGCGCAGCCAGCGCAGCATGAGCCTGAGCACCGGGCCGCACGGCCGGTCCTCCTCGTGCGCCGAACAACGGCCGTACAGGTAGAGCGGCGGATGATCCGAGGCGCGCGCCTGGGCTGCGAATGCGCTCATCAGACGCGACTTCCCGCTTCCGACCGAGCCGCGAAGCATGAGTGCGCCGCCGTGCGCAGGTGTACTAGGCTGCGTGGACGGATTTCCGATCGCGCGCCGGTAGCAATTCTCGATCGCCTGGAGTTCGGCTTCGCGTCCGACCAACGGTGTCAGGTGCGCGCTCTCGCGTTCGGCGAGCGAAGGCGCGCTCGCCGCGCCGCCGGTGTCGATTTCCGCACGCCACCACGCTCCCGATTCCTGCTCTTCCAGCCGGCGGGCAAGTTCGCGCGCGGTCGGCCGCAGACGCGGATCCCGGCGCAGCGCATCGGCCAGCACGTGGTCGAGGAACGGCGACAGCTGCGGGGCAAGGCCCGAGGCCGGGCGGTAGCGCGCGCTGGCCAGCGCGGCGAGCACTCGATCGGCGCCCTCGGTGCCCAGCGAGCGCACCATCGGGTGGGCGCTCGAAGTCGAGCGTTCGAGGCCCTCGCCGGCGAAATCTGCCGCGAAAGGATGTGCTCCGGTGGCCAATTCATAGAGCGTCACGCCGAACGAAAACACGTCGCTCTTCTCGTCGCCGCTCTCGCCGCGCGCCCGCTCCGGTGCCAGGTAGGGCAGGCTGCCGGGATTAAATTCGCCGGCGTGTGCGAGTTCGACGGAGCGCTGATCAGTTTCCGTTTCTTCGTCGAGCGCATGCACGCGCACGGACTTCGCCGCGCGCTTGACGATTCGACGCGCGAATCCCAGATCCAGCAGTACCGCGCGGCCGCGCGCATCGAGGCGCATGTTCTCGAGCTTCACGTCGCCGTGAATCCAGCCCGCGGCATGCAGCGCCGCGAGGCCGCCGGCCAGTTGCACGGCCACCGAGCGCAGCAGCGGCTCCGAGAGCGGCCCATGTTCGACCAGGAGCTGTTCCAGTGTCTGGCCGGGAACGTACTCGGTCAGCAGATAGGGGCCTGTTGCGTCGCAGCCGGAATGCACCAGCCGCAGCATGCCGAGGTGGCGCACTTCCGCTCCGGCTTCGGCCTCGGCGGCAAAGGCGCGCCGCGCGCGTGCGTCCCCGGCCAGCCTAGGATGCAGCCGTTTCAGCGCGACTTCGCTGCCCGCCGGCAAACCGGCGCAGTCCTCGAGCAGCCGGGCGCGCCAGACACGGCCCGTGGCGCCGGCGCCGATTTCGCCCTCGAGTTCGATGCGCGGACCGTCGGTCAAGGGGCTGGTCACGGTTCCACTACGTCGTTCTCGGCGCGGCGCGAGTGGCGGGAGAATAGCACGCGAAAAGCCCGGGAGAAGTGCTCGCCTTGCTATGGGAGTCCGGCGAACGCGCGCGGACCGGGCCCCAAGGACATTAGAATCCGGGCGATGAGCTTCGAGGTCTACAACTCTCTCTCCCGCCAGAAGGAAGTCTTTCAACCGCTCGAGCCGGGCGTGGTGCGCATGTACAACTGCGGCCCGACCGTCTACAGCCGTGCGCACATCGGCAATTTTCGCGCGTTCTTGTTCGCGGATTTGTTGCGCCGCTGGCTCGAACACTCAGGGCTGGTCGTTCGGCAGGTGATGAACATCACCGATGTCGGTCACCTGACCGACGAAGTGGCCGGGGCCGGGGAGGATCGCCTCGAGGCGGCCGCACGGCGCGAGGGGCTCGATCCTTGGAAGATCGCCGAGAGCTATACCGCGCTCTTCATGGCTGACCTCGCGCGCCTTGGCATCCAGCCGGCGCTGGTCTATCCGCGCGCGTCCGCGCACGTGCCCGAGATGATCGAGATCATCGAAGGCCTGATCGCGAAGGGGCATGCCTACCAGGTCGACGGCAACGTCTACTTCGAGGTGCGCACGTTTCCACGCTACGGCCGCCTCTCGGGGAACCGGATCGACGAAACCGAAGCCGGCGCGCGCGTCGCCGTGCGCGAAGAAAAACGTGATCCGGCGGACTTCGCGCTATGGAAGAGTGATCCGCATCACGTCATGAAGTGGAACACGCGCTTTGGCCCCGACGGATTCCCGGGCTGGCACATCGAATGCTCGGCGATGGCCCGCAAGCACCTCGGCGATCGGATCGACATCCACACCGGTGGCGAGGACAACGTCTTTCCGCACCACGAATGCGAGATCGCGCAGACCGAGTCCTTCACCGGCGCGCCGTTCGCGAACTACTGGATGCACTCGAAGTTTCTGCAGGTCGACGGCGGCAAGATGTCCAAGAGCCTGGGCAACACGTATTCGGTCGACGACGTTCTCTCGCGCGGCTTTTCGGCGCGCGCCCTGCGCTTCGCCTTGCTGCGCGGCCACTATCGCCAACCCTTGAACTTCACCTGGGAAGTGCAAAAGGATGCGGCCAGCGCGCTCGAGTCCCTCGACGACATGCAGTTACGCTTGCGACGCATCGTGAAGGGCGAGCCCGCTGTGGCGAGCGGCGGCCTGGATCTTGTCGCGCGCGCGCGCGCGGAATTCAACGCCGGCATGGACGACGACCTGAACGTCTCGCGCGCTTTGCCGGGCTTGTTCGGTCTGCGCAGCGCCCTGCTCGAGGGCAAGCTATCGCGCGAAGCCGCCGCTGCCGCGCTCGACTTCGTCAAGGAAGCCAACCAGGTGCTCGGCGTGCTCGACACCGCGGAGCAGGACGTCGACAGCGCCGTTCAGGCGCGCATCGACGAACGCGAGGCGGCCCGCAAGCGCCGCGATTTCAAGCGCTCCGACCAGATCCGGGATGAACTGCTCGCCGCGGGCATCGTCCTGGAGGACACGCCGCGGGGCGTCGTCTGGCGCCGCCGGGCCTAGCCCAGGCCAAATTCCCTGGGCCGGGGCTCTGCTGGCGTGCCCCGCGGGCGGGACGGGGGGGCCTTGGCGCTCAACCGAAATCGACCGCGCGCCGATAACGAGCGCATGGCGTTCTGGCCTCGTTTTTTCGCGCTGTTCGGACTCGGGGGTTCCCACCCCGCGCGCGCGGCCTCCAAGCCTGCGCTCGACGAACCGGCCGGCGATTGGAATGCGACCGATTCGCCGGCACCTCTTTGGGCGCATTCGGGCAGTGAAAAAGCGGCCCCCGAGGCCGACCTGACCTACGTGCCCGAGACCGTTCGCCGCCAGGATCTCGCGATCGCCGAGTCGGTCCAGCAGCGGCCGGCGCTCGATCAGGTTCCTTCGGCGTTGCCCAAGCGGCGCGGGATCGCGCAATTCGATCGCGAGGAAGCCCTGACCGTGATCCTCGAGGGGCCCGAGGAGGAAATCCTCTGGAAGATCGCACGCCGCATCGAATCGCGACGCCTGGACCTGCCGACCTTGCCGTCGACCAGCATGGCGGTGATCGACCTGGCCAACAATCCGACGGTCGAGTTTCGCGAGCTCGTCTCGCAGATCTCGACGGACCCGGTGCTGTCCAGCGAACTGCTCAGAACCGCGAATTCGGTCCTGTACGTCGGCGAAGAGCCCGTCGACACGCTGCATGCTGCCGTGGTGCGCATCGGTCTGCGCGCCCTGCGCTCGATGATCTTCTCGGTCTCGATGCGCGGAACGATCCTGCGCTCGGGCGTGCTCTCGGAATACGCCGAGGACGTCTGGCGCCAGTCCCATTCCGTCGCAATGACGGCCCGCTCGATCGCGCCGTTGATCGGCGTCGATCCCGAGAAAGCGTTCCTGCTCGGACTGCTGCAGGACATCGGCAAGATCGCGCTGCTGGCGATGCTCTCGAAGGAAGTCAAGAATCCGCGCGACTGCACGCCCGCGCTGGTCGGTCACGTGTTCCAGGTCTACCACCAGGAAGCGGGGGCCGCGATGGCGCGCAAGTGGAAGCTTCCGGCCGAATTCATCTCAGTCGCGGGTTGCCATCACGATTGGGCCGAAAACACCGAGTACGAGCGCTCGGCCGCGCTGGCGAACCTGGCGCACCATCTGGACCTGGCGCTCTCGCTTTCGGACGAAAGACTCATGGCCGCCGCGATCAATCTGCCTGCACTCGCGTTCCTCGCGCCGCAGGAGGACCTGCGCCAGCGCGTGCTGATGCACGCGCAAGCCACGCACCCCTCGAGCGTTCAGCGAGCACAGGCCGATTCCGCGGACAGCTCTCCGGCCGCGCGCTAGCCGCCCGATTTGTCTTCGTCGAGATCGCCGGACGCCTCGTCCTCGGCGTCGGTCAGAAGCTCCGCGGTGGCTTGGCCCTTGCTCTGGATTTCCTTGTCCCGTTCGAGCGCACCCGCGATCAGTTGATCGAGGCGCCGAGATTCTTCCAGCGATGCGTCGAAGTGAAAGCGCAGCGTCGGGGTGCGGCGCATCGAGAGCACGCTGCCCACCTGGCGCTGGATGAACCCGGCTGCCGACTGCAGCATGTGCTCGGCCTTCGAGCGCTCACTCGCACCACCGAGCACCGTATAGCGGATGTCGGCCAGCGAAAGGTCCGGCGAGAGTTTCACGCCGGTCAGAGTGATCATGCCGACGCGCGGGTCGGCAAGCTCGAACTCGAGGCAGTGCGCCACGCGCTCGTGGATGCGTGACTCGAGCTTTGCAATCGTGCGCGGATTGGCCATGGCAGCACTTGCGAAGATCGGCGCCGGCGGCGGGTGAAAACCCGCCACCCGACGACCGAGAGTTCGCTCAGATCTTCAGGAGCCGCTTCGTGCTCACCATCTTGAATGCCTCGATGAGGTCGCCGACCTCGTAGGCATCGAAGTCCTTCAGCGTGACGCCGCAATCGAAGCCCTCGCGGACTTCCTTGACGTCGTCCTTCTCGCGGCGCAGACCGGCGATCTGGCCTGTGTAGACCACGCTCTTGCCGCGCAGCACGCGCACCTTGGCGTCGCGCGTCACCAGACCGTCGAGGACGTGCGAACCGGCGACACTGCCGAACTTGGACGACTTGAACAGCGCGCGAACCTCGACGTGTCCGACGACCTGTTCGGAGACGTCTGGCGCCAGCGTGCCTTCCATCAGGGCACGCAGGTCGTCCAGCATTTCGTAGATCACCTCGTAGGGGCGGATCTCGACGCCTGATCGATCGGCGGCAGTGCGCGCCTTCTCGTTGATGCCGACGTGGAATGCCAGCACGCTCGCGCCGGAACTCGCCGCCAGATTGACGTCGCTCTCCGTCACGGTGCCGAGGGCCGAGTGCAGCAGGCGCACGTCGACTTCGTTGTGAGTGAGGCTCTCGATCTGTTTCTTGAGCGCTTCGAGCGAGCCTTGCACGTCGGCCTTGAGCACGACGTTGATCGTCTTCTTGTGCTGATCGCTCAGCGCCTGGCCCAGACTTTCGGCCGTGACCGCGCGGCGCTCCGCGAGCGACATCATGCGATTCTTGCGAGCGCGCTCTTCAGAGACGCCGCGCGCCTCTTCCAGGCTGCCGACCACGTGGAATTGATCGCCGACACCGGGAAGTTCGGAAAGTCCGGAGACTTGCACGGGCATCGACGGGCCGGCGCTCTTGATCGCGCGATTGCGGTCGTCGTGGATCGAGCGCACGCGCCCGTAACCATCGCCGGCCAGGATCACATCGCCCTGCGACAAGGTGCCTTCCTTGACCAGCAGGAAGGCCACGCGGCCCTTGCCTTCTTGAACCTCGGCCTCGAGCACCACGCCCGACGCGGGGCCGGCGGTGTGACTCTTCAGGTCGACAACCTGGCTCTCGAGGATCACGCACTCGAGCAGCTTGTCGATGCCGGTGCCCACTGTGGCCGAAACTTCGACCATCTGGACTTCGCCGCCGTATTCCTCAGCCAGCAATTCGTGACCGGCGAGTTGTTGTTTGACGCGGCCAGGGTTGGCCTCCGGCTTGTCGCACTTGTTCAGCGCGACGATGATGCGCGTCCCCGCGGCCTTGGCGTGGGCGATCGCCTCGATCGTGCTCGGCATCACGCCGTCGTCCGCGGCAACGACCAGCACGACGATATCGACGGCTTGTGCGCCGCGCGCACGCATGGCGGTGAAGGCTTCGTGCCCCGGCGTGTCGAGGATCGTGATCAGGTGGCCGGACTTGCTGGAGACCTGGTAGGCGCCGATGTGCTGGGTGATTCCACCCGACTCGCCCTGCGCCACGCGCGAATCGCGGATCTTGTCGAGCAGCGTCGTCTTGCCGTGGTCGACGTGACCGAGGAACGCAACCGTCGGCGGGCGCGTGACGAGGTCAGCCGTGTCGACCTGGCCGCGGGCCTGCACGAGTTTCTCGCGCATGACCTGCTCGGCCTCGAGCGCCTGGCTGACCTTCAGCGTGACATCGAATCCATCGGCGAGCAGCGTCGCCGTGTCCGAGTCGAGCACGGAGTTGATGTTGATATTCAGCTTGTAGCTGGTCATGGCCAGGGTCAAAACCTGGCCGGCCTTGATGCTCATGGCCTCGGCGAGCTTCTTGACCGTGACCGGGGCCTCGATCGTGACTTCGGTTCCTGAAACCGGCGACATGCCCGCCTGCGGCGAGACTGCGCGCTGTCCCAGCGCGGGCCGCGGAGCTCCGGGGCCACCGACCGGCGCGCCGCGGCGGCGCAGGAAGCGCGCGGACTCCCGTTCGCGCAGCTGCGAAGCGGTCAGGCTGCCGCGTTGCGCGTGGTCGCCGCGCACCAGGGCGCGTTTCTTGTCGTTGCCGAACGTCGGCTGGACGTTGGGCGCCACGTCGTCCTTGGAGCGCAACTTGCGCGTCTGGGTCTGAGGACGGACCGGAGCCTGGACCTTTGATAGATCTACGAAGCCGACGACCTTGCCCGGCCGGCGCTGTTGTGCGGGCTTGACGAGGTCTTCCTGGGAACTCTTGCCCGTGATCACTCGCGCGGGGCCCGCGAGGCCGGGTCGTGCCGCGTCTCCAGCAGTTTCTGCATTAGGAGCGTGCGCCGCTGCTGCGGTTCCCCGGGCGGCGGGTGAGAGTACGTCGCGCTCCAGCACGCTTTCCGCAGCGTCGATCGTTTCGCGCGCGAGTTCGGGCTCGGCGATTTCGGTCGAGTCAGCGGCGTAGACCTCGGCGGGGAGTTCTTCGACAGTCTCCGTGCGCGCGATTTCGACTCGTGCCTCGCGCTTCGCGATCTCGACGGTCTCCGTCGCACCGCGCTCGGGCTCGGCCATTCGTTCGGCAGTGACCAGCGGCGCCGAGGGGGCCTTGGCTGCGGGCTCGACGGCGTGCACCGACTCGCTGCGAGGCGGCTTGGCGACGGGGGAGACGGATGCGATGGGTTCGTGAACCCGCTCCGGCTTGGGGACCGGAACCACGCTCGGTGCCGCGACCGGGGCCGCTTCGGGCGCCGCGACGGCGACCTCTGCGGGTTCGGCTTCGGCAGCATGTTCCTCGTCGCCTTCGGGCGCGGAATCGACCGAGGTGCGCTTCTTCTTCTTGCGCAGGGTCAGCCCGCCGGCTTGCATACTGGTTGCTTCGGGAGCGTTCGGCTTGGCCACGATGCCGTAAGCCTCGAGCGTGCCTTGCACGCGCAGCAGCGTGAACTCGTCCAGGGCCGACTGCGGCCCCTTGACCTCGCTGAAGCCCAGGGCCTGGAGCTTGGAAACCAAGACCTGGGCACTGAGGTCCAGTTCCTTCGCCAGCTCGTGGATGCGCTTCTTCTTCGTCGTCACAATGCTCTTAGGTTGGGGCTGCCGTTGCGCTGCGCGTGGCAGCCGGTCGGCAAGGATAACTGTTGTTCGTTGGGCGGTGGGAGCGAGGCTCCCGTAGCAGGATGGAGCCTATCGGCTCGATCAAGTGAGCAGATGGGCAGATGGGGCGCTGGGCTCAGGCCTTGGAAGCCCCGCTGGCCGAATTGTCGCCGCCGCCGGCTCGCGCGGCATCCTCGAGGGCTTCGTCGAGCGAGGGCGGTCCGGCCGCCGGGCCGTTCGGACCGCCGCCGCCTTCGCCGGAGAGCCCCTCCGACTCGAAATCAGCGCGGGTCTTGATGTCGATGTCCCAGCCGCACAGGCGGCTGGCGAGCCGCACGTTCTGGCCCTTCTTGCCGATGGCGAGCGACTGTTGATCCTCGTCGACGATCACCACCGCGGTGCGCTTGTCGACGTCGGGATAGATGTTGTCCAGGTGGATCGTGGCCGGCTTGAGCCCGTTCATGATCAGGGTCTCGAGCGAGTCGCTCCAGCGGATGATGTCGATTCGTTCGCCGCGCAGTTCGTCGATCACGGCCTTGATGCGCGAGCCGCGAACGCCGACGCAGGCGCCGATGCAGTCGATCTTCGGATCCTGCGAGATCACGGCCATCTTCGTGCGGTAGCCCGGCTCGCGGACCACGCGCTTGATTTCGATGATCGAATCGGCGATCTCGGGCACTTCGAGTTCGAACAGGCTGCGCACCAGGTCAGCGTGCGCGCGGCTGATGATGATCCGAACGCGCGGACCGTCCTTGCGCACCTCGATCACGATGGCGCGAATCCGATCGCCGGGTGCGAAGGTCTCGCCGCGCACCCGTTCTTCCTTGGGCAGATAGGCCTCGACCTTGCCCAGATTGACGACGAGCTCGTCGCCGTCGTAACGCTGCACGTTGCCGTTGACCAGCTGGCCGACACGGCTCTCGTATTCGTCGTAGAGCACATCGCGTTCCGCCTCGCGGAATTTTTGCAACATGACCTGCTTGACGGCCTGAGCGGCGATGCGGCCGAGTTCCTGGAGGTCGAATTCGTAGACCTCCTCGTCGTCTTCCATGGTGATCTCACCGCTCTTGCGGTCGATCTTCACCAGCAGATCTTCCCCGGCGCCGAGGCGCTTGCGGGCACCAAGGGCCAGTGCCTCCTCCAGTGCCGCGAAGATGACCTCCTTGGGGATGTCCTTGTCGCGGTGAATGACGTCAATCATCCGCAGGAAATCGTCCTTGTTCATGGCTCGAAGTGGTTGGAGGTAGGCTGGAGAAGAGCGGCCGGCGTGCGTGCGAAGGGGCCGAGGTCCAGGGGGCAGGTCCGCGTGGAGGCTCGGGGCCCTTCGCAGGGCACACAGGCATGATCGGGTTGTCTTGGAACGAAAAGAGCGGGTTGCCCCGCTCTTGACAGCGCACCCTCCCTGGCAGCGGCCGCTAGGCCGGGAAGAGTTCGAGCCGACAGTGTGGTATATCCGCCTGCCACAGTCAACGGCGTGGGCCGAGCGAGCGAGCCTGCGCACTCGGCGCCCGGTCATGGAATCCCAGCCCCACACAGGATCCGATCGACCCCGCAAGGGCAGCTCCCGGGCTCTCGGCTGCGTCCTGGGCCGCGTGGGCGGCTGGCCGTCGGCCGCGTGCGCGGGCGTGCTGCTGTTGCTGTTTGGATTCTCAACTCTGGGCTTCGCCGCCCTTCAAGTCACCAGGCCCGACCTGACGGCGCTGGTCCGCGACCTCGAGAGCCCGGAATTCGCGCTGCGCGAAAAGGCCGCCGCCTCGCTCGCGGCGGCGGGCAACGCCGGCGCGCGGGCAGCTCTGGATGGATTCGCGAGCGCCACGCCTGGCGCCAGGATCTCGCGCGCCCATGTGGTCCGTCAGGCCGGCGAGGGCTTGCTGCTCGACGAAGTGTTGCCGCTGTGCTCGGACCCAAGCCCCGGCGTGCGCGCGGAATTCGCCGGCTATCTCGGCCGAGTTCTGCGCGAGCATCCCGGTCCGAGCGCGCCACAGCTCGAGCGCGCCTGTGCGCGTCTGTACGAAATGGCCGACGAGGGCAGGCAACCTGCCGTGCGCGCCGCCGCCCTTGATGCGCTGTCGCGAGCGGACCTCGATCCTGCCGCGCGGGCGCTGGCCGGCTTGACTGCCGGCCTGCCCGGCGGCGAAGCGGTGCTCGCCGCCCGTGCGCTGGCGAATTCGCCGCGGGCCGGCAGCCTCTTGCTCGAAATGGTGCAGTCGCATTTCGACGGCAAGGGTCCGCGTCTGGACGAGCGCGCGCTCAGCGTGCTGCTCGCGGATGGTTATGGAGCTTCGCTCGCCGAGGCGGAACGCGGCGGACTCGATCCGCGTTCGCGGCTGCCTTTCTCGATCGGCGGCCGCTCGCCCTCGCCGGCGGTGCGCGCGGCCAGTCTGCTTGGATTCCAGGGCTTTTTGGGTCGCGCACGCTTCCTCGGCGCCACGGAGCGCGCCGAGGACGTCAGCGCACTGCTGGCTCCTGAAGTCGTCGATCCCAAGCGCGTGTGGCTCGCCAGCGCACTGTTCACGCTGAACGCGGGCAAGGATCCGGCGCGCGCCTTGACTGCGCTCTGGCACTTGAAGGCCCTGCTTGGATCGCCGCGTGCCGACGACACGCGCGCACGCTTCGACCTGGCGGTCGCGGACACGCTGAGCGCCGCGGCGCAACTGGCATCTGGAAAGACCGAACTTGCTTCGGCGCAGCTCGAATTTGCGCGCACGCTGCTCGGCGGCCTGGCCGCGGAGGGCTTGGAACGCAGCGGCAATGCCGGCGCGGCGCTCGCTTCCGAAGTCGCCGCGGAACGCGCGGTGGTGGAGTCCTACGCGCTGCTCGCACTGCTGCGCACGGGGCACGCGTTCGATGCGCCGGAATGTCTGGCCATCGGACGCACGCTGCACGGACTTTCCCTGCGGGCTCAATTGCTGGCGACGCTCGGGACGTTGGAAAACTGGACCGGCGACCTCGACTTGCTGGTGCACCATCCGCACGGCCCCTTCGACCTGCTGCTGTCCAATCCGGAACTGGAGCGCGGCTTGGGCGCGCATCCGCTCGACCTTGCGCTCGCGCTGGCGCGCGCAATGGCCGCTGCGGTTCCCGACGAATTGCCTGGTTTCGCAGTGCCGGGCGAGGTTCAGCCGCTCGACGGAACGCGCCTGGCGCTGCTCACGCAGATCGAATCCTCGCGCATCGAGCAGGTGCAACGCGAACTCGCCCGTCTGCCGGCGGAAGCCGCGGAACGAGTCGAATTGGAGAATGCCCTGCGCGTGCTCTCCGGGCAACTTTCGCCGGAGCCGGACCTGCATCGCGTGCGGCTGCCTTCGGCGTTGGCGATCGAACTGGCCGGAGATCTGCGCGACGAAGGCCGGCCCGAAGCCGCCGCCGAACTCGCCCGCAACGTCAAGGAGGCGCTCTCGCGCGCCGATTTTCTCTTCGGCGGGCCCTACATCCAGGAGCTGATCGCACGCGCCGAATCGACGCTGGGCGCCTGCGCCACCGATCAGGGCCAGCCCGTAGAGGCCGACAAGCTCCTGAACGGCGCGCTGGCGCGCCTCGAGACGATTGCTGGCGCCGGGCTCGACGATCTGCGCTCGAAGGCCGTGCGTTCGAACGTGCTGGTCAGCCTTTCGGTCAACGCAAACGTGAAACTGCGCGATCCAGCCAAGGCGCTGGCCTACTTCGAGCGCGCGTTCGAACTGCGCCAGGATGATTTCACGCGCCTTCTGCTGGCCTGCTACCGCGCCCGTGCAGGTCGCAAGGACGAAGCCCGCGCGCTGCTGCGCGAGATGCCCGAGTCGCCGTTCAACTTCTACAACCTGGCCTGCACCTATGCGCTGCTCGGCGACAAGGAGTTGGCGCTCGACTACCTTGCGCGCGAACTGCGGCCCGGATCCAAATCGGCCGGAGCGATCGAGCGCCAGCGCATCTGGGCGCGCACCGATCCGGATCTGGCCACTCTGCAGGGCGACGCGCGCTTTTGGGCCATGGTCGGTAAGTGACGGAAAGACGGGCTGATGCTCGCGGCCGCACGCGCCGCAGGCGAGACTCTTTGCCCCATGAACGCCCTGATCCCGACTCCGCGCGGCTGGCGCTGGCTCTGCAACGGCCATCCCTGGCTGTTCGAGAACGACGTGTCGAGCGGCGATTCGCCCAAACTCGAGCACGGCGAATTGGTGCGCGTCGAGGCCGTCGACGGCGAATGCCTCGGTCACGGACTCTACAGCCGCGTCTCCAAGATCCGCGTGCGCCTGGTCTCGCGCGGTGAGCGCGCCGTCGATCTGGATTTTTGGCGCGAGCGCGTCGCGCATTGCGTCGCCGTGCGCGAACGCCTCGGTCTTGCAGATCCTCGCGGCGCCTGCCGATTGATCGGCGGCGATGCCGAGGGTTTTCCGGGTTTCGTCGTCGACCGCTACGCGGACACGCTCGTGCTGCAGAGCGGCACGGCCGGCGCCGATCGTCTGCGCGATCTTTGGCTGAGGTTCCTGCTCGAGGAACTTCCCTACGTGAAGCATGTGCTCGACCGCTCGGACGCCTCCGTGCGCAAGCTCGAGAGCCTCGAGCCGCGCGTCGAAGTGCTGCGCGGCTCGATCGAGGCCGCGATCGTCGTGCGCGAGGACGAGCTCGAATACGAAGTCGACGTCATGGGCGGACACAAGACCGGTCACTACCTCGACCAGCGCGAGAATCGCCGGCTCGCGGCGACGTTTGCGCGCGGACGCACTTGCCTGGACGTGTTCAGCTACGACGGCCTGTTCGGCGTGCGCGCCGCGCTCGGCGGAGCGACGCGCGTGCTATGTCTGGATCAAGCCGCGCGCGCCGGCGAACGCACGCTGGCCAACGCGGCGCGCAACCGAGTCAGCGAGCGGCTGGAATTCGAACGCGTCGACGCGATGAAGGACCTGCGCGCGCGCTTCGAGCGCGGCGAGCGCTACGGCATGCTCGTGCTCGATCCGCCGGCCTTCGCGCGCAACAAACGCGAACTTGCCGGCGCGCAGCGCGGCTATCGCGAGTTGAATCTGCGCGGCATGCAGTTGCTCGAGCCGGGCGGCATTCTGGTCAGCGCTTCGTGTTCGCACGCCATGGGCGAGGCGGACTTCGTCGCCACGCTGCGCGAGGCCGCGGCGCTGGCGGGCCGTTCTGCCTACCTGCTGTCCGTGTGCGGGGCGTCCGCCGACCATCCCGCGCTCTTGACCCTGCCCGAATCCAGTTACCTGAAGTGCGCTTTCGTG
>JANMRV010000019.1:0-5042 GCA_031388685.1 Planctomycetota bacterium | reverse complement strand
GACGCATCGAACTGCTTGCTGCCGCCCGGGATCCTGCGGCGAAAGGTCCGCCGCGCCGTGGCCGCGCCTGTCCCGTCCCGTGCACCCTGGTAGCGTCCGGCGAGACCCACCGAACGCCGCCAAGCCAGCATGCTCGCGGGGAAATTCGAGCGGGCGCCCGTGGCACTTCCGCTCCACACGGGAACAGACGCGTGGCATACGCTGACGCTCACGCAAAATCACTGGTGCGTCAGGGTCGAGCTCAAACGCGGGGACTCCACCTGGCTCGAGGAAGGCAGCGCCTCGCTGGCCGCGCTCAAGGAGACCCGCAACGCCGAGATCAGAGCTACTTGAACTCGTTGCACTAAAGGGCATGTGGCGGCCGGGTTCGCGGATGCCTGCGCGAGGTCCGCGCACGGGACCCGGTCCAGAGTCAGCTTCGTGAGGCGGTTGGGGCCTCCTGTGCGAAGCCGGGATGGGAACGGGTCGTCGACCGCTCTCCCAGGCAGCTTTCAGGGCAGAATCCGACCTTCGTTCCGGCCGACGGGGGCCGACTGAGCCCGAAGCCGAAGGAATTCGTTCACCCCCCGCAGGCCGAACCCTCTTGTCAGGGCCAGGCGGCAGGCGGGCGCGCTATAACTGTAGGGACTCCGCGGTAGTTCGAACCCCGCGAGTGAGCCCAACATGCGGTCACGACCCGACTCGTTTCAGTTCCCGGCTTTCGCGTTGACTCTTGGCCTGCTGGCGGCGGCCAGCGGCTGCGACGGGGGGCCTGTAGAAATCGTCCTTGGCGCGGATCTCGGCAGCGGGGGCACGACGGCCAAGGCCGCGACCCTGAGCGCGGCCCCTGGTGCTCCCGCGCCGATCCGCTACGACCGCGATATCCGGCCGATCCTCGCCGATCGTTGTTTCATCTGTCACGGGCCCGATCCGGGCAAACGCAAGGCCGAGCTACGTCTCGACAACGTCGAAGGCGCGACCGCGGTGCGCGACGGGATTACGCCGATCGCTCCGGGCGACACCGCGCACTCGGAATTGCTGCGTCGCATTGCGTACAGCGATCCCGACGAGGTCATGCCTCCGCCGACGAGCAACAAGCGCGCGATCAACGAAGAAGAGCGCGAACTTCTGCGCCGCTGGATCGCCGAGGGTGCGAAGTACGAACCGCATTGGGCCTTCGTCGCGCCCGTGAGGCCGGCAGTTCCCGCGTCGACATCGGGCAAGAATCCAATCGACGCCTTCGTGCGCGCGAACCTCGAAGCACATCAGGCGAAGCCCAGTCAGCCCGCCGAAGCGCAAACGCTCTTGCGGCGCGCGTTCCTCGATCTGACCGGGCTCCCGCCGACGCCCGAGGAGCAGGATCAATATCTCGCCGACACGCACAGCGACAAATTCGAGCGCCTGGTCGAAAAACTGTTGCACGAAGAGCCGTACGTTTCGCGCTACGCCGAGCGCATGGCGACGCCCTGGCTCGACGCGGCGCGCTACGCTGACACTTCGGGCATTCATATGGACGCCGGCCGTTCAATCTGGCCCTGGCGCGACTGGGTGCTCGCGGCCTATCGCGACGGAATGCCATTCGATCAGTTCGTCAGCGAGCAGATCGCCGGCGACCTCTTCCCGGACGCGACCGATGCGCAACGCATCGCCTCGGGCTTCAATCGCAATCACGTCACCTCCGACGAAGGTGGCGCGATCGCGGAAGAGTACCTGGTCGAGTACGCGGTCGATCGCACGGCGACAACCGGCTCGGTGTTCCTCGGCATGACCATGGGCTGCGCGCGCTGCCACGACCACAAGTTCGATCCCGTTTCCCAGGACGAGTTCTATCGCTTCTACGCCTACTTTGATTCGATCGAAGAGCCCGGGCTGTATTCGCAGGTGCCCGACGCCCGGCGCGCGCTCGAACCGTTCATGGACGTGCCGAGCGAGTATGACCGTACGAAGATCGACGCGCTCGACCTGCAACTAGGCGCGGCGCGCGGCGCGCTCGATGAACCGGATCCTGATGAGTCGGCGCAGCGCGCGAAGTTCATCGCCGACTTGACCGGCAGCGCGGGTCTGCACTGGGCACAGTCGAAGATTCTCGCGGCCGTGTCCGCCGAAGGCGCGACGATGACGCTCGAGAGCGACGGCTCGGTGCTCGCCGGCGGCAAGAATCCGGACTTCGACGAGCACACGATCACACTGCGCACGAATGAGCGCGACTTGCGCATGCTCGCGCTCGAAGCGTTGACCGACAAGAGTCTCGTCGGCAACAAGGTCGGCCGCGCGGACAACGGCAATGCGGTGCTCGGCTCGATTGCCGTCGAGGCCGTCTCCGTCAAGGATCCGACGAAACACGAGACCGTCGTTCTGCGCTGGGCCTGGGCGGACTTCGAACAGCAGAACGGCAACTTCCGCGTCATGAACGCCATCGACGCGAATCCCGCGACCGGCTGGGCCGTCGACGCTCACAATCGCGAGGGCGGCCGCGTGGCGATGTTCCTTGCGGACAAGCCCTTCGGGTACGAAGGCGGCACCGATCTGCGCGTGGCGCTGGGCTACCGCACGATGTACGCGGGCCACGTCTTCGGCCGCGTGCGCTTGAGCGTCGGTCAGATCAGCGACGCGGGCCTCGCCGTGCTGCCGCTCGCGGCGACGAGCTGGGCCATGGTCGGGCCGTTCCCGGCGGCGCCGACGGAGGCGTACGACAAAGAGTTCGGGCCTGAGGCCAAGGGCGCGCTCGATCTCTCGCTCACTTTCGGCGACAAGAAACTGGGCTGGAAAGTGCGCGGCGACTACCTCGACGGGCCGCTGTACAACGATTTGCCCGCCGACCAAAACGTCACGTATCTCGGCCGGCACCTGTATGCGCCGGCGAAGCGCTCGTACAACGTTTCGCTGGGCAGCGACGACGGATTCCGCCTGTTCGTCGACGGCGTCGACGTCGGTCAGCAGAAAATCGATCGCGGGCTCGTCGCCGATTCGAACAAGGTCAAGTTCGACGTCGAGGCGGGGCTGCACGAGGTCGCGCTCAAGATCATCAACACCGGCGGCATCGGCGGGTTCATGTGGCGTACGCAGCCCGGCGAGGGCGAACTGGCCGGCGATCTGATGCTGGCGCTCGCTCCCGGCGACGACACTTCGATCCTGCAGCGCTCGAGCAGGATCGAACGCGCCTGGCGGCTCGCCTTCAGCCCGAGTTTCCGCGCGAAGAGCGAAACGCTGGAGAAACTGACCAAGGAACTCGCCGACGCGCGCGCGAGCATTCCGCGCACGATGGTCATGAAGGAACTCGCCATGAAGCGCGAGACCTTCGTGCTCACGCGCGGTCAGTACGATCACCCTGACAAGACGCGCAAGGTCGAACGCGGAGTGCCCGCGGCGCTCGGCGCATTGCCCGAGGGCGCGCCGGCGGATCGGCGCGGACTCGCGCAGTGGCTGGTGGCGCCGACCCATCCGCTGGTCGCGCGCGTGGCGGTCAACCGGATGTGGGAGCTGCTCTACGGCACCGGAATCGTGCGCTCCAGCGAAGACTTCGGTCTGCAGGGCGAATGGCCGAGCCATCCGGAACTGCTCGATTGGCTGGCCGTCGAATTCCGCGAGAGCGGTTGGGACGTCAAGCGCATGCTCGCGCTGATGATCACGAGCGAAACCTATCGCCAGGAATCGAGAGTGCGCAGCGAGTACGCGGAACACGATCCGTCGAACCGCTGGCTTTCGTACTTCCCGCGCCAGCGACTGACGGCCGAGGGCATTCGCGACGGCGCGCTGTACACATCGGGCTTGCTCGTGGAGAAATTCGGCGGGGTTTCGGTCAAGCCTTACCAGCCCGACGGCCTGTGGCAGGAAGTCGCGATGCCGTCCTCGAACACGCGGCTTTTCGAGCGCGGCATGGACACCGATCTGTGGCGGCGCAGCCTGTACACGTACTGGAAACGCGCCTGTCCACCGCCCGCGCTGTTGACCTTCGACGCGCCGACGCGCGAGTTCTGCACGATCCGGCGAGCTTCGACGAATACGCCGCTGCAGGCGCTTGTCCTGTGGAACGACGAGCAATACGTCGAGGCGGCGCGCGTGCTGGCCGAGCGCACGTTGAATCTGCCCGCCGCGGACGACAGCGAACGCATCGCCGATCTTGTGCGCCGTTGCACCGGCCGCAAGCCCGACAGCGCAGAGAGCGCGAAGCTGAACGCCGCGCTGGTCGCCTTCCGCGCGCGTTTCGCCGCGGCTGTTGAAGACGCCAAGTTGCTGGTCGAAGTCGGTGAGCGCATGACCGACGCGAAACTCGATCCGATCGAGCTCGCCGCCTGGACCATGGTCACGAGTGCTGTTCTCAATCTGGACGCAACGATTACCAAGAGCTAGCTATGAATCCCTTCGAAGAAAATCGGCTGGGTCTGACGCGGCGACGTTTCTTCTCGCAGTGCGCTGGCACGGTCGGCGCGGGCCTTGGAGCCATGGCGCTGGAGCAATTGCTCGGGCCCGGGAAAATCTTCGCCGCGCCCGGTGCGCCCGGTACAGGCGACGCGCCGCGTTTCGTCGCGCCGCACTTCGCGCCCAAGGCCAAGCGCGTCATCTACATGCACATGGAGGGCGCGCCCAGTCAGCTCGACCTGTGGGACTACAAGCCCGGCCTGCGCGAACGCTTCGACCAGGATCTGCCCGAATCCGTGCGCAACGGTCAGCGCTTGACCGGCATGACCAGCGGGCAGGCGCGCTTCCCGGTGGCACCGTCGGCGTTCAAGTTCGCGCGCTACAAGAACTCGCAGGACGGCGTCTGGCTCAGCGAGATCATGCCGCACACCGCGAGCCTGGCCCACGAGATCGCCTTCGTGAACTCGATGCACACCGAGGCGATCAATCACGAGCCGGCGATCACGTTCTTCCAGACCGGCAACCAACAGCCCGGCCGGCCTTCGTTCGGCGCGTGGACCAGCTACGGCCTCGGCAGCGCCAACGCGAACCTGCCGACCTTCGTCGTCATGATCACCCAGGGCATCGGCAACATGCAGGCCCTTTCGGCCCGCTTCTGGGGCAGCGGGTTTCTGCCGAGCGAGCACCAGGGCTGCAAGCTGCGC
>JANMRV010000006.1:0-1820 GCA_031388685.1 Planctomycetota bacterium | reverse complement strand
GCCGCGCGTGTTCGAGGCCGTGATGGAGAGTTTTTCGCGCGCGTTTCCCTGGAGCGGCCGGTTTCTCTTCGGCACGCAATTGGTCTTGATCGGCGCAGCGGCACAGCCGCGGCTCGACCCGGCGAGATTCCCGGCGCCTGGCAGCGCGCTGTGGAGCGCGCTGTCGGAAGTGAATCTGGAACAGCCCGGCGGCGTGCTCGCGACGTTTCGCGGCGTTGGGAACTGGCCGGGTGAGGCGCGCGTGCTCAGCGACGATTCGCCCTGGATCGTGTTCGAGGACAAGCCCAGCGATGCGCGCGTGTTCGCCTGGCTGGGCGCGAACCTGGCGCGTGTCGAAGCGCTGAAGTCTTCCGCTCCGTCGGATTGGCGGAGCGCCGTCGGTCCCGCCGCCGATCGTTTCGTGCGCGCGGGCGCGCTGCTCGCCGGCGCGCGCATCGAAGCCGCGGGGCTCGAGGCTAGCCTGCGCCGCGGCGAAGGATCGCAGGCCCTGCCTTTCGAAAATTCGCAGACCTGCAGGGAACTCGCTTCGATGGTCGAAGGCGGAAAGCTGAGCCGCGCGTTGATCGACGAGCAACGCTTTCTCGCTCAACTGCGCGCCGGTGTCGCCGCGATCACGCTGGATCCGCGAGCCGCGGCGGACCTGCTGCTCAGCGCCGCGGAACTGCGCCCGGAGCGCGCCGACGTTCACCTGTACATCGCGGCCGCGCTGCAGCGCCTGGGCAGCGCTCGTGGCGCTGCTGCCGCACTGGCGCGCGCGCTCAAACTCTGTCCGCGCGCCTTGGAAACCCCAGCGGGCAAACGCGCCGCGGGCTTTGGACTTCCGGCGCGCGGCGGCTGATTCAGGCCCACTCCTCGAGGCGCTGGTCGATCAGCTCGGCCAGCCGGTCGCGGCATCGGCGGTATTCGTCGAGGCTCGAGCCGATTGGATCGGGCACGTCATGCCCCTCGCGATCGAGCAGTTGCATGAACTTCGCACGCGCGGGCGGCAGCATCGCGTGCAGCGCCTCTAGGTGACCTTCGGTCAGAGCGTAGATGCGGTCCGCACGCGCGATGTCCTCGGGGATCACAGGCCGCGCGCGGTGTTCGCGCGCATGGCGGCCCATTTCGGCCGCTGCTTCTTCGAGCACGTCCTGTGCGTTGCGCGCGATCGGCGCACCAAAACCCGCGGCGACGCCAGCAGAACTGACCTCGAATCCAAAATCCCCGATGCGCCGCGCCGGCACGGCCAGGCGCTTGGCGAGTGCGTGGCGCGCGAGAGCCTCGGCCATCGGACTGCGGCAGGTGTTGCCTGTGCAGACGAAGACGATGCGCAGACCGGCGGTCTCGCGCAGTTGGTGAAGGTCGAGCAAGCCGGGCCGCAGAATCTCGAATTTGCCGGGACCCACGCGCAGCACGAGGCTCGCTTCGGCAAGCCGCGGCGTTCCTCCGTCGAGTACCAGATCCACTTCGCCCGCGAATTCACGCGCGATTTCGGCGGCGCTGGAGAGGCTGGCCTTGCCGCGGCGGTTGGCGCTCGTCGCCACCACGGGGAAGGGGAGCAAGGCGAGCCAACTCGCGGTCGTGGACTGAGCGGGCAGGCGCACGCCGATCCAGCCGTCCTTCGCGGCCGATTCGAGGCCCGCGGGAACACCGGGCAGGACCAGCGTCAACGGCCCGGGCCAGTAGCGCTCCGCCAGCCGGCGCGCCAGCGGCGAGACTCGTCCGATCCGGTCGAGGTCGCTCAGCTTGCCGATGTGCCAGGTCAGCGCCTGACCAGGTTCCCGCGATTTGATCGCGCGCAGTCGCGCGACCGCCGCGGGGTGATCCGCGCGCGCAGCCAG
>JANMRV010000866.1:0-12326 GCA_031388685.1 Planctomycetota bacterium | reverse complement strand
GTCGGCGGCTCAAAGCGCTTTAGGACGAGGACGTGCGGCTCAAGAAGTTGGCAGCTGACCTGAGCCTGGACCGGCAGGTCCTCCTGGACGCACTCCGAAAACAGTTTGAGCGCTGCGAGCAGGCAATAGATCGCGCCGGAGGCCGTGAGGGCCTTCGACCTGAGCGAGCGGCGCGCCCGCAGCGCTCTGTGCGCCGCACGCTTGAGGATCGCTACCCGAGCCGACGGCCGGACTGCGCAGCCTTGAGGCTCCAGCTGAGAGGGTTACCCTGAATGGGTGACGCTTCGGGTACGTTCGGCTCCAGCTCCTGCCTGTCCGCAAGGGCTGGCTCGTCAACAAGAGAAAAGTCTATAGACTGTACCGCAAAATGGGTTCGCTGTTGCGCACGCAACGCCGGCGCAAGTTCGCGAGCCACACGCTGACGACACCGGCTGCGGCGCTGCGCACGAACGAGCGCTGGGCGGTGGACTCTTTCAGCAACAGCACGATCGACGGTCGTTCGGTCCGCGTGGCCTCCGACCTCGAAGTTTGGAACCCCTGTACTTCCTCGTAGGGCGCCCCCAAAACAATGAGCCATTCACTTCCGCGCCACGCAGGCGGCTTCCTGCTCGTGCGCGAGCTCGGTCGCGGCGGAATGGGCGTCGTGTACGAGGCACACGAGTCGGCTTCTGGTCGTACCGTCGCACTCAAGGTCCTGGCCGCGGAGTTGGCACTCTCGCCCGAGACCTTCGAGCGCTTCAAGCGTGAAGCGCGACTGGCCGCGGCAATCTCGGACTCGCGCTGTGTGTTCGTATACGGTGCGCACGAGATCGAGGGCTCGCCTGCGATCTCGATGGAGCTCGTAGGTGGCGAGACACTCCAGGAGCGCATCGCGCTTGGCGAAGAGATCCCGATCGCAACCGTAGTGCGTTGGACGCTCGACCTGATCGACGGACTCGAAGCCGCGCACAGATCAGGAATCTTGCACCGTGACGTCAAGCCGTCGAACTGCTTCCTGACGGTTGATGGTCGGGTCAAGGTCGGGGATTTCGGGCTCTCGCGCTCGTTGGAGCGCGACATTCAGCTCACGCAGGCGGGACAGTTCCTGGGCTCGCCGCTTTATGCGAGCCCGGAGCAGGTCCGCGGTCGCGAGGTCGACGAGCGCAGCGATCAGTACTCCTGCGCCGCGACGCTCTACGCGCTCCTCACGGGCAGTCCACCGTTCACGGGCACCAACGTCGGCGAGGTGCTGGCCCGGATCCTGTCCGAGGCGCCCGTGCCACCGCGCTCGATTCGCGCTGCGATCCCCGAGGAGCTCGAGCGTGTCGTGCTCAAAGCGCTCGAGCGAGAACCCGCGCGACGCTTCAAGGATCTCGGAGCTCTGCGGGCAGCCTTGGAGCCATTCGGCGGCGCAACGGCTACTCGAGCGTCGATCCCTCGCCGCCTCGTCGCACGGGGCATCGACTTCGCGGTCATCGCGATGCTGAACAGTGCGATCACGATTCCGTTCCTGGACGACATCTTCCAGAGCGGCGGCCCCGCGATGGACAAGCCGGGGCTGGCAGTTTCGACACTCATTCAACTCGCGGCCATCGCCATTACCATCGCGTACTTCGGACTCCTGGAGAGTCTCTGGGGGGCGAGCCTTGGCAAGTGGCTGATGGGGTTGCGTGTGACGAACTTGAGTGGTGAACGGCCCCGGGCCCGCGCGATCCTGCGCAGCTTCGCCTACGAAGCACCGACCGTGATCCTGACGCTTCTGCTCCTGGGGGAGACGGCGAACAACATGACGGTCTGGCCGGCGATCGGCGGAATCCTCATCACTGCACTACTCTGCTCGACGATGCGCAAGCGAAACGGTTGGCGCATGCTGCACGAATTCGCTAGCGGCACGCGCACGATCCAAGTGAACCTGCCGTTCCGGACACAACGTGGCATTCCAGCACCCACGGCGCAGGAGCCGGCAGTCCGTTCCGATCTCCCCGCGACGCTTGGCCGGTATCGCATCGAAGGATTGCTCCTGGATTCCCGCAGTGGGCGCGTGCTTGCCGCACGCGATGCACAACTCGAGCGCAGCGTATGGATCCAATTGCACGAGACTGGATCCGCCGTAGATGAGGCGCGTCGCGCGCTCGCGCGGCCCGCGAAGCTGCGTTGGCTTGAAGCGCTCGACGCGGCGCCGTGCACTGCAGACGTGTTCGAAGCTCCCGGAGGAGCGGCTCTCGAGTCGCGTGCCCAGCAGGGTGTCCGCTTCGAGTGGTCCTTCGCCGAGCGCGCGCTTTCGCAGCTCGGAGACGAACTGGAGGCTTGCGGTTTCGCCAATACCTCCGTTTCGCAGCTGTGGATCGATCGCGACTGGAATTTGCGTGTGCTCGACGAGCCCCTGAGCGGCTTGGACGCAAAGCCGCGCACGCCACTCGAATTGCTCGGGGAGGCGGCTCGACTGCTCGTCTCGCGGGACGGGAGATCGCTGCCCCAGGATCTTCCGCTGCGCTCCGAGGAGGTCGTGCGCCGCCTGATCGGCATTGACTCGCAGTTCGAGACGTTTGCGCAAGCGCGCAGCGCGCTCCTGGAGCTGCGCACACGCCCGTCAACGATCACGGGTCGCCAGCGCGCGGCACAAATCGCCGTCGGCGCGGTCCTGCCGATGGTCGGGGCGCTGATCCTCATCATCGGCAGCGGGATTCAGGCGAAGATGATGGCGCAACTCACGGAGTGCAAGATCCTGATCCTGGAGCTGCAGGAACTGCATGCCGCTGGTCTGGGCCCCATCGCGGAGCGTCCCGCGTTGGATGCCCAGGATGTAGGCCGGCGCCAGTTGGCGCTCGCGTGGACACTTGGGCAGGGACTAGGGCCCCTCTTGTCCGATGGATTGATTCGCGGGCGTCCGGAGGCTCAGCCTGTGATCGAGGCCGCACGTGCGGCCTTTCCCAATCCAGATGAGACCGCCGTCCAGGCTGCGCTCCTGCAGCTTCGCGCAGAGCGCGGCCCTCCGAAGGGCGGCGATGCGGCCGTCGAGTTCACGGCTGCGCATCCATTCATGGTCATCGGGCTCGGCGCGGCCGCGGGCTGGACGTTTTGGGGCTGTATTTTCGCAGTGTGCTTCCCGGGCGGTCTGACCCTGCGACTCTTTGGGTTCAGTGTGCGAGCGCGCAGCGGTCGGCGTGCCTCGCGTGCGCTCGGGCTGTTGCGCACACTGCTCGCCGGCTTGCCCTTTGTCGCGTGATTCGGCGGCGGGTTCCTGCTCACCCGCTTTGGGCACGAAGTACTAGGCAGCAGTCTCACGGTTGCGACGGTGATCGCGACGGGTGCCGGTGTTGCAGCATCGATGTGGCAATGGACGCGGTCCCCCGTTGATCGTCTGCTCGGTACCCGACTCGTGCCACGCTGAGACGGCAGTACGCAGTACGTTGTGACCAGCGCCGAATCCGACGATTCCTCGCGCTTCTCGTGTCGTTCGGTCTTGACGACGCTCTGCGTCGTCGGCTGCGGCTCGATGCGCAGGTCGTGCTTGTCCTCGCACGCGAGGCTCCAGTCCATCACGTAGACCTCGCCAACCTTGCCGACCATCACGATTGCAGCAGGTCTCTGTCGCGGCGCACGAGCTTCTTCGAGTGCGCGTAGCTCATCGCTCCGCACGCCTTGAGCAGAACGCCGAGCGCGCGGACTTGATTCCAGCCCTCTCGCCCGTACGGGCCTTTTCGAAGAAACTGCGAAGGTTTTCCTCCTGCACCCATCTCATTGTGAAATGCACACGCCCGTCTGCGGCGAGGCCAAGCTCATGCACGGGCATGAGCCAGGGTGATCGAGTTGGCCCACAACCTGCACTTTTTCCAAAGTCACTGTACCTGAGAGCGCAGGGCTGACAGGCGAGAGCGCGCGCGTCGGTCGCGTGCCTCGCGTCCTCTGCAGCTGCACGAGCCATTCGTGTCCGGCGGTCAAGACGCGAACTCACGTGAATTTCCGCTCCGCGCACTGAACCCGCGTGCCCGCGGGGCGCTGCGATTGCCTCGGGTAGCTCAGTGCCCGCCGCGCCGGTGCTACCGTGAGGTCATGCCCAGGGACTTGGAACAAGAATCCTGCATCGGATCGACTCCGGCGGCCACCGCCCCGCGTTGGCGATCACTTTGGCCTTGGATCCTTGGCGCGGCCTGCGCGCTGCTCTACCTGTCAAGTTTTTCCACGCGCAGCGATGGCATCATCGTCGGAAACGACGTGGTGTATTACGCCGACGACCTGATCGGCGGATGCGATCGCCCGCTGATGGGCTCGCCCAATCACCTCGGCTATCACTGGCTTTGCCTGCTCGTCTATCGAGCAATGGAACTGTGGCCAGGATCCGTCAGCGGCAGCGGACTTGCGCTGCTCGCGCAGCAGATCGTGGGGGCCGTGGGTGGCGGATTGACGATCGTCGCAATCGCACGCATGTCCGATCGCCAAGCCGGTTGGCGCATCGCGCTGCCGCTCTCGTGTGCTCTGGCGCTCACGAAGGGTGTGTGGTTCTCGTCTGCCGTCGGTGATTCTTACCTGCCGGCAATGGGCGCGTCGGCGTGGCTCTTGTGCAGCGCGCTCGGACCCGCAATCGGCCGTGCGCGCCCGAGTGGCGTCACGATGTTTGCATGGCTGCTGGCCTCCGTGCTGATCCGACAGGACGCCATCCTGGTCCTGCCCGCCTTGGCAGTGCTCGTGCCTTGGCGCCGATTGGTTCCCGTCGCCGCGGGCGCGGGCCTGTCTGCGCTCGGTCTGTATGCATTGGCGTGGACGAACTTCGCTCCCGATCTACGCTTCCTGCATTGGTTGCTTGGTGAGGGAACGCACGGCATGTGGGGACACGGCTGGAGCGTCGAGGGCTTCAGGCTCGCAGGCTGGTGGCTCATCTGCATTTTCCAGCCCGCGCATTTTCAATATCCTGCAGCAGGCTGGTTGAGTGTGAGTCTGCTGTTCGCGGCCTTCCTGCTTGCTCGCCCGTGGCCCGCGTCCGCGCTTCGCGGTGTGGTGGCCTGTGCAATCTACGGCTTTTCGTGCTTCGGCTTTTATGCCTGGTGGCAGGCCGAGAACTGGGAATACCAGATTCCGATGCTCTTGCCGTGTGCGGCGGCGTTCGCGCTCCTGATCCGGCCAGCCACTCGAGGTTGGCGCAGATTTGCACAGATCGGATTGCTGTGGGTTCTAGCGGCCGCGCTGTGCATCGGCACGTGGGTCAGCAGCATTGATCCCTACCGCGGCCACGAGATCAGCGTGCGCTCGCGTCTGGCGCTCGAGGCCGCGGGTCCTGATGGAGCGGTCTTCGAGTTAGACGCGTGGCAGGAGCTCGCGATGATTCGCGAACGCCGCTACACGCTGGGCGCAAGTGTGAATGCCATCAGCCTCGTCTGCGTGCAGGGAGCTGCGGCGCCCAACCGTCCTGTCGCTGGAAAAGAACTACGGATTGAACTGATCAACATGGCCAAGGCAGGCCGGCGAGCCGTGTTGATCGGTGATCAGGTCTTGCCGCCAGAGCAGATCGGCCCCGACCGCGCCGATCTCCGAGTCGTGATGCGAATCCTGAGGGGCATACGCCATGCGCCCGTTCTGGATGGGCACGGAATTGTGGTGGCTCATGTCGTCGAGCCCGACGTGCACTAGATGGGCTGAGCTCGCGCTTGGCCTCGCGCGAGCACGGCCGTGGCCTGCCGCGCTTTGTCGAGAGCGAGTCCTATCGCGAACTGCAATGCGGCCTCCTGGCGTTTGGTTTCGCGCGCGTGCATCTCTCGGGCCGTGTCCGCGGCGACCTGGTCGCATGCCCGTGCAATGGCCACAGCTTCTCTCTGGAATATGGAGCGCGGCGCATGTCCGACGCTGCTGCGCAGCCTGTCGACGAAGTTTTGCCTGCCGATTCAACACTCCTGACCAGCGCGTCGGTGCTATCCATCGCGTCGAAGTCCACGGGCTCGCCCGCGTAAACGCGAGCCAGGTACTCGCGGAACAACTCCTCCGCGCGCGGGTCGAGGAGCAGCTCGGGTCGGGCATGTCCTGGAGGAGACCGCTTGGCCTGGTGATGCACCCACGTGCGATATGAACGGAGAAACAGCACGCGAAAACCCCTCGCGGAACCTGCGCCATCCTGGGCACTCATGACCGCGCCTCTCCGGACGCAAACCCGCCGCAGTTCACCGATCACGCGCGCGGCGCGGCCCGCTAAAGAGCGGTGGTGGCTCCTCGCGCGCGACCCGCTGGTGAACGCCGAGGGTGAGCGGCCAGCACAATTTTTTTCAGGTCGCATTGTGCAAGGAGTGGCGTGCGTTCTCTCCTCCGGGAGCATCTGTCGCAGTGGCTTCCGTACCGCGCGATGGGATGCATCCACGCCGGCCAAGGGCATGCCATTGGCCGGCGAACTCCAAGGAAAAATCATGAAATCAAACATCGCAGCCCTGAGCATCCTGGTCTTCATCGCCGCTGGCTGCTCGAAGGGCAATCACGCGGGCGAAACCGTTCGAGCCGAAGCGCAGCCTCCCGTCGCTCCGGCAAGCAACGAGAAGAATCGACTGCGCTCCGAGGTCGAGGCGTTCCTGAAGGAGGCGTCGAGCATGGAATTGGTCTCGCTCGATCCGACTCGGCTGCCGCCCGATGCAGCGGCACCAGTTCACGGAACGTTTCACGGCTACAGGGTCACCGGCCGTGCCGCGCTTCCTGACGCGGGCCAGCGCAAGGCGCTAGCGGAACTCGTGCTGCGCGGCATCCGCGAGAGCGATGGCAGCCAAGCCAAGTGCTTCGAACCGCGCCATGGAATTCGCGTCGAGCAGGACGCAAAGGTCTTGGACCTCGTGATCTGCTACGAATGCCTCTCGATCGAGGCCTTTGGGAACATCTTCGTTGGGGGCACTGAGCCACAGACCGTGTTGACTTCCCCGGCCGTGGAACCGGCGGTCACGAGCGCGTTCAACAAAGCCGGACTCACGATCGCAGCGAAGTAGTGGTTGCGTGCGGCAACAACTTCCTCGGTGTCGGATCCGCATCCGGCAAGCAGGCAGAGCGCGATCACACGCAGCCATGCAACGAAGGTTGGAATCGAGCGTTGCATCTGGGTGGGGCGTCTACGGTCGTTGTCGATCCCAGATCCGCCGCGCCCTACGGCAGCAGCGTGAAGCTCAACCCGTCGGTGAGCCCGATGTTGTTCGGCGCAGCGAACCCAGGATCGCGGCTCCAGTACTGCGCGCGAATCGTCTGCCCGGCCGCGAGGAAGTAGTTCTGGATGTACGCGTGGCCGAAATGGAACGAGTACTGCCCCGAGCAGTCGATCGTCGGCGCGGGGCTGCCGCCGGATGCTTGACCTGGCGTGCGAACGATCGGAGGCGCGAGGCAGAGAGTTCCGCCGCCGAACAGCGTCGCCGCAGGCAGCGTGCTCCAGAGCATGATGCCGGGCTTGCGGTTCAGGACGTTCGATGCGGTGACGGAGAAGTCGTCGATCGGACCTGTGATCGTGGGTGAACCGTTCCAGCCGATGGCGGGCGAGCAGCCCTGCGAGTTCGGCTTGGACGTGCAATAGTTCCAGGGTTGTGCCTGATCGTAGATGGCAACGGAAAAGTTCGCCCCAGAGCTGATGGACGAGTATCCCTTGAACGGCGGGAGCTCGGGCACGTTGCATTCGCCGTTGTTGTTCGAACCGATGGCCAGCAACGTCCCATCGCTGCGAAGCAGAAGTGAATGTGTGGCTCCGGCTGCGATCATGACGTACTTCTGCCCGAGCGGAAGCGCCGGAATGTTGCATTGGCCCGCGCTGTTGTCGCCCCATGCGATCACAGATCCGTCGCTTGGGCAGGGCATAGGAAGTCCAAGCGCATGACCTCGGACCCAGCCTAGCACCGCCGGGCACTTTCGGGGCAGCCCTGACCCAGCGGGCGCGCTCCCCGCGTCTACCTGGCGGACCTCCAGGCCAGGCCCGCTTTCCGTAGAAGCCGGCCGCGGCCGACCATTTCTTGGAATACGGGTCAGCCTCTCGAGTTCGCCGCGGCGGAAAATCCGCACGGGCCCCACGCCGCGTAGCCGTTGCTCGTGCGCGAGCGAGAGCCCGAACACCACGCGCTGCAGCGCTGATCGCCCGCGCGCATTCGGCCGCGCGTTGCCTGAAGCGCTGAAGACCCACCAAGAACGCGCTCCAGCGGCCTCGAATTCTGACCTCATGACGCCGAATTCTCCGCCAGGGCACATCCGCGGCCATGAGCGCAACCTCTTGGCTACTCTGGCGCCGCGGACATGCGCCTGGACGGACCATCCTCCGGCCCGCGCGCTCGGTCCGTCGATTTTCACGGAGGCCGACACCCTGGCGGACCTGCACGCGGACGTGCGCGACGCCGTGCGCTGTCACTTCGACGAAGGGGAGAGCCCGAAGGTGATTCGTCTCCACTTCGTGCGTGACGACGTGATCTCCGCGTGAGGCTCCCGCGCGGCCTGACGGGACGCGAGCTGGTCAGGGCACCGCGAGTTCAGGGCTACGCCGTCACGCGGCGGACGGGGAGCCACATCCGCCTGACCACAACCGAGCACGGCGAGCACCACGTCCCGGTCCCGGACCACGACCCGCTTGGCATCGGCACCCTGGCCGGGATCCCCGGCGACGTGGCGGCCCACTTCGAGCTGTCGCGCGAGGATCTGATGAAGCGACTCATCGATTCGAATTGAGTTGTTGTCGGCGTCAGAAACCATCGTCACCTCGGCGCAACCGCTGGAATCCCGTACTCCGGACGAATTCACCTGACTCGGTACGCGGGGCGCAGCCCGAGGGAGTTCTGCTGGGTCTCGGGCGCCCAGCCGCTGCGGATCGCCGAACGCGCGTCCGAGGCGGCGTCGACGTAGCTGCCGCCGCGGTACACGCAGCTGGGGGCGCCCGTCCATGTCCTCACAGGATCGACTTGCTTACCTGGCGAGTAGCTGTCGTAGTCATCGCGGCACCACTCCCACACATTGCCGTGCACATCGTGCAGTCCGAAAGCGTTCGCGCGGTACGAACCAACCTCCGCGTGAACCGTGTTTCCGTCGTCGATGTCCTGCTCACAATTCCAGGACTGACCGCCGTGCGTCTTTGCGTAAGCATCCGCGATGTTCGCAACTTCACCAAGGTCCTCGAGCCCATCCCCACTCCAGTACATGCTGCTCGTTCCGGCTCGACACCCATTCTCCCACTGTGCCTCTGTCGGCAATTCGCATCCCAGCCTGCCCAGCAGCTCCATGCAGTTCGTCCAACTGACCTGCTCCACAGGGTGCAGCGCGCTCCAGCGCTTGCCCGCTTTGTTAAATCTGCTGCCGTATTTCCCATTCCGGTACCGGCTCGGGTTCTTCCCGGTGAAACGCTCCCACTGACCCTGCGTCATCTCGTACTTCGAAAGGAAGTAAGGCGACAGTGTCACCTCGTGCACCGGTGCCTCGTCGGGAATCGCTTGCGGGTCGTAGTTCTGCCCTGTGGGATCCGTCTTCTGCGTGCCCCTCCAGAACGTGCCGCCGGGAATCAGCACGAATACCAAGCCCATCTCATCTTTCAGCGCCAGCTTCCCGTCCGCGCCGCGCTCGGGCACGTCGCCCGTCTGCAAGTGCGCGAACTCCCAAATGCCCGAGTCGGGATCCATCCCGATCGGAAGCAGGCCCAACTGCGCCGTCAGCTCGAGACCGCCGTACTTCGGCGACGAATGGACGGCCGCGATCGCGTCGGCCCAACGAGCCTTGCCCTCTGGGCCGTCGACACTACGCTCGCGAATCGTCCGCGCGAACTCGCAGCGCTTCGTCACGCCCCAACCGAACGGCTCGGCCAGCGTGTCGCCTATCAGGCCAGTCTCTGGATCGCCCAGCGCTTCCAGATCCGCCATCAGCTTCGAAAGCTGCACGTCCCACCAGCGCGCTTCCGGATCCTCGTAATCGAACGTGCGCCGCTCGCTCACCGCCCGATCGAGCTCGGAGACCTCGGCGGCCAAGGCGGCGCGACGCTCGCGGTGCTTCGTCAACTCGTCAGCGTCCCACGACAACACCGCATTCTCCAACCTTGCCGCAGACGCCTTCAAGGCGTCCCCGCCCGGCTCGGCCAGCGCTGCGTACTCCTCCGCCAGCGCGTCGTCGAAACGACCCAGCTTGAACAGCGCCCACGCCCTAGTGTCGCGAATATTGGCGAGTTCTGAGTCAGCCGCGGCCTTCACGGCGCGACTGGCGAGCAGCAGAGCTCGCACCTCTTCGCCGTACACGGGCGTGTCGGGATTGACGAGCGGCCAAGCGAGCACATTCAGACTGTTCGCGTCGCTGGGCAGCGTCTCGGTTGCAAGTTGTGCCTCGAACTCGGACGCGTTCGGCCAAGGCTCGAGGGCCAGCATCCGCGAATGCCAAGTCAACTCGGATTGCCTTGTCTGAAGCTCTGCGTACTTCGGATGCGACTCGCGCTCGGCCTTCACCTGCTCGGCGGTCAACGCAGTTGCCTTCGAGCGCAACTCCGCCAGCTTCACCTTGTGCTCCTCCAAGCTCGGTCGCCTCTTCAAACCCTGCGCGGGATCCGCCGGTCGCCCTTCAATCAGTTCGCGCGCTTCCTTCAGCCAAGCCTCGTACTCAGGAATCTTTTCCGGCTGCGCCGGCCACAAATCCTCCGCGCGAGCCACCAAGTCGTCCAAGTCCTTCTGCGCCGACAACGAAAGCACGTCGTTGGTCTTCTGCTCCGCTCGTTCCGCATTGGCCAGCGCATCCGACTTGGCCTTTTCCAGTGCCGAATTCGCGACCTCCAGCTGGTCTGCTTTCTCGGTCGCGCGACTCGCAAAAACGGTGCTCGCGACGACGCCGCCTATCAGTATCACTACGCCTACCAAGAGCGACGCCGCCAGCGGCTTGTTGCGCTTGACCCACTTCTTCGCCTCGGCCCAGGCGCCAGTCTCATATGCATGTACGACGCGGCCCTCGATGTAGGCTCGCAAGTCCTCGGACAACGCCTGCATTGTCGCGTAGCGCTCGCTGATCCCGCGCGCCATTGCCTTCTCGACGATCGCGATCAGCTCCGCCGGGGTCTGCGGCGAGAGTTCGAACAGTGGCTTGGGCGGGCCGTTGAGGACCGAGATCAAGACTGTTCGTGCTGAAACGCGCGCGCCGCCAGGCACATAGGGCATCGAACCGGCGATCAGCGCGTAGAGCATCGCCCCGACGGAGTACACGTCGGAATGCGGACCGAGCTTTTCCAATTGTCCCTGCGCCTGCTCCGGCGGCATGAAACTCGGCGTGCCGACGATGTCGCCGTCCATCGTGACGATCGGCGAGTCAGGGTCGCTGTCACGCGCTTCGCGCCGATCGGTCTTCACTCCAGTGAGACTCGTCGGGGCTTGCTGCTGGATTCGCAAATCGTGCTTGTCCTCGCGTCCGATCACGCGGCCGAGACCCCAGTCCATCACATAGACCTCGCCGAACTTGCCGACCATGACGTTCGCGGGCTTCAAGTCGCGGTGCACGACCTTCTTCGAGTGCGCATAGCTCATCGCCTCGCAAACCTTGAGCATCACGCCGAGCGCGCGGACTTGATTCCAGCCGTCTTCGCCCGTGCGAACCTTCTCGAATATGCTGCGAAGGTCCTTCCCTTTGACCAGCCGCATCGTGAAGTACACGCGACCGTCCGCGTCGAGCCCGAGTTCATGGACCGGCACGATGCCAGGGTGATCGAGCTGGCCCGTTACCTGAGCTTCTTCAAGGAACCGACCAAGAGTTCTCGGATCGACCTGTGGTGTGTCGCCCTTCGATTCCTCACCGCGACCGAGCACGACCTTCATCGCAAGCGTGCGTCGCAGCTCGTCGTCCCAGATCTTCAGGATCACGCCCATGCCGCCGCGCGCGACCTCGCCGAGCATCTTGTAGCGCGTGCCACGAGGGCCAGCGCCGCGCAGCTTGTCGAAGAGCTTGCTCTCTGCGTTCGCGTCTGACGGGGGCTGAGGATCGAGCGGAACAGTCGGGCCAGGGTCGGTGCCGAACTTCTGCTTTAGGCGCTCGGAGAGCGGGCGGTCGCCCCCGGATCTCGGTCGCAGGTGATCGATCACATCCAGAGAGTCTTTCAGTCGGCGTAGGTCGCGCTCAATCGTCGGATTCGCGCGACAGATCGCCTCGAAGTCCGCAGACTCGCCCGCGCCAGCGCGCGCGAGGAACTCACGAAATATCGACTCCGCGCGCGGATCGAGGGGCAAGCTCGGGTCAGGCATTTCCGGATGATACCGCTTGGCCTGGTGATGCGGGCCCACCACGTCTGCCTGCGCTTCCGACCTGCCGGAGTTGCGTCGAGGCGAACTCTGAGCACTCACACAGCCCAGACTCCACTTCGCTTGCTATCCTGGGCACCCTTCGCCCGAACCGCATTTTCGATCCCC
>JANMRV010000836.1:0-4728 GCA_031388685.1 Planctomycetota bacterium | reverse complement strand
CTGTATGGGCTCTCCTTCGAGCAGCCCCTGGTCTTGGAAACCTGGTAGCCGGCACGCCGGCGCGTTCTGATTCTCGGGCGGGCTTGGGGATGCTTCGCAAGCTTCAAGTAGTCTTCATCTGGTCTTCACGGCCCCAGCGTCGCATGGCGGCCTGGAAACCCCGAGCACGAAGACTCCGACAAGATGAGCACCCGCGAGAAGATCCTCGTCATCGAAGACGAAGCCGACATCCTGGAGGTCACGCAATACAACCTCACCCGTGAGGGTTATCGCGTCAGCACCAGCCGCGACGGCGAAGAGGGCCTGGCCCGCGCCCGTCGCGACGCACCCGACCTGGTCATCCTCGACTTGATGCTGCCGGGACTCGACGGGCTGGAAGTCTGCCGCCGCATGCAGTCGGACCCGCTCACCTCCGCGATCCCGATCATCATGGTCACGGCCAAGGGCGAGGAGAGCGATGTGGTGATCGGCTTGCAGTTGGGCGCCGACGACTACGTTTCCAAGCCCTTCAGTCCCAAGGAGCTGGTCGCGCGCGTCAAGGCCGTGCTGCGGCGTGGCCCGCTGCGCGAAGAACGCGGCGCAAGCGAAAGAATCGTACGCGGCGGCCTGGTCGTCGATGTGGGCAAGCACCAGGTCCTGGTGGACGGCGAGGCCCAGATCTTCACCGCGACGGAACTGCGCCTGCTGCACTTCCTCGCCTCTCACCCGGGCCGGGTCTTCGCGCGCGACCAGCTGCTCTCGCGGGTGATCGGCGACCACGCCGTGGTGATCGACCGCAACATCGACGTGCACATCGGCGCGATTCGCCGCAAGCTGGGCCCCTACCGCGATCTGGTCGAAACTATCCGCGGCGTGGGTTACCGTTTCAACGACGCGCCCTGAAGTCCGGCGCTGATTCGCATGCCGATCTCGACCTGACATGCTGAGCTCTCGCTTCTTCTGGAAGCTCTACGCGGCCTTCGTGGCCGTGGTCCTGGCAACCGCGGCGTCCGCTCTCGTGCTCGTCGAGCGCAGCGTGGAACGCGATGCACGCCAGGAGATCGGGCGCTCGCTCTCGATGAAGCTCGCCCTTTTGAACGAGCTTTCGTTGGGGGTCTTTGAAACCAGGGACTTCGCAGCGCTGCGCGCGCGCCTGCCGAGTCTGGGTCGCGAAGCCGGCGCGCGATTGACCATCATCGACGCCGACGGCACGGTGATCGCCGACTCCGAGGCAGATTATGGGCGCATGGACTCGCACCTCGAGCGGCCGGAGATCCAGCAGGCCCTCGTACAGGACGAGGGGCAGGCTCAGCGATTTTCGTCGACCTTGCGCATGACGCTCGTCTACCGCGCACGGGCCGTTCGCAGCGCAGGAAAACTCCTGGGGTTCGTGCGCGCCAGCCTGCCCCTGACGGATCTGGAACGCAGCCTATCGCAGCTGCGCAACCTGCTCCTGATCGGAGCCGCGACCGGCGCCCTCGCGGGTTTGATCGTCGCCTGGTTCATCGCGCGCAAGGTGACCGGCCCGATCGAATCGATGAACGCCCTCGCGGGAGCGATCGCCACCGGCGACTACACGCAGAGCGTCGAGGCGACCGGCAACGACGAACTTGCCCTGCTATGCAGCTCGCTCAATCGCATGTCGCGGGAACTGCGCGAGCGCATGGAGTCGATCGTTTCCGACAGGAACAAGTTGCTGGCAATCCTGGGCAGCATGGTCGAAGGCGTGGTCGCCGTCGACCGCGACGACCGCGTCGTGCACATGAACGAAGTCGCCGGCCGTTTGCTGCGCGCCTCGCCCGCGGAGAGTCTCGGCAGACGCATCTGGGAAGTTACCCGAGTCGTCGAAGTCTGCGAGATCCTCGATCATGCCCGCAGCCGCGCGGGTGCGACGGACGCCGAGGTTCGGCTCGCCATGGGCAGCGGCGAAGCGCGCATCGAATTGCGCGCCTCGCCGCTGGTCGATGGTTTGGGGCTGTTGTCGGGTGCGGTCGTCGTGCTGCACGACGTGACCGAGTTGCGAAAGTTGGAAGGCATGCGACGCGACTTCGTGGCCAACGTCAGCCATGAATTGAAGACGCCGCTGACCGCGATCCGGGGCCTGGTCGAAACGCTGATCGAGGACCGCGAAATGGAGCGCGCGACGCGCGAACGCTTCCACGAAAAAATCCGCGACCAGTCGGCGCGCCTGGCCAGCCTGGTCGGCGACCTGCTCACCCTGGCGCGGGTCGAAAGCCAGGGACTCTTGACCGAGCGCAAGCCCTTGGACCTGCGCGGCATCGTGCGCGAATCCGCGGCGCGCTTTTCGCTGGCTTGCGAGCAAAAGGGCCTGACGCTGCAGGTCGAGACCGAACCGCAGCCACTGGTCATCGAAGGCGACGAGGAATCGCTGCGACAGATCGTCGACAACCTGCTCGACAACGCGCTCAAGTACACCCCGGCCAACGGGCGCATCACGGTCAGCGCGGTTGCGCGCGGCAGAGATGCGATCCTCGAGGTCGCCGATACCGGCATCGGAATCGACCCGCGCGACCTGGAGCGGATCTTCGAGCGCTTTTACCGTGTCGACAAAGCGCGCTCGCGCGAACTCGGCGGCACCGGGCTTGGATTGTCGATCGTCAAGCACTTGGCACTGTCCCTCGGCGGAAACGTCGCGGTGGAGAGCCAGGTCGGTCGCGGGAGCACGTTCCGGATCGTGCTGCCGCGCCGCGAAGTGTAGCCGGATTTGCTGAAGCCTTGAATCCGGGTCCTGCCTAGTGTTCGATCTTGGCCGTCGCTCGAGCCGCTGCGGCGACAGTCCCCCATTGGCCTAACGAGGAACCAACTCCATGCAAATCTGGTTGAAACCGCTCCCTGTGCTCCTGATCTCGAGTCTCGCTGCCGCGGGCACAACGCCAAATGCCGGCGATACCACTCAACCCGTGCTCGGGCCCACCGATCAAGAACCCGTGGCCCAAGAGCCCGTGGCCAAACCGCCCGTGGCCCAAGAGCCCGCGACCGGCTCCACTGATGAGACGATCATCAAGACCTACTTCAAGGACGGGCTGCGCTTCGAGACCCCCGACAAGAGCTTCACCTTCAAGCTCGGCACGCGGATCGCCTTCGACACCTACTTCTTCAACGGAAACAACGATTTCGAGAGCAGCTTCGGAGAAGAAGCTGACGGCTCGAAATTCCGTACCCTGCGCGTCAACGCCGAAGGCAGCCTGAACAAGAGCATCGAATACAAGTGGTCCTACGACTTCGCGGGCGGCGTCAACAACAAGCTCAAGGACGTCTACGTGTCGTTCAAGGAGGCCCCCGGCGGCAATCTGCGGGTCGGGCAGTTCAAGGAGCCGATGAGCCTCGAGCAGCAAACATCCTCCGCGAACATCACCTTCATGGAGCGCTCGGCCGCCGACAGGCTGGTGCCGGGGCGCAACATCGGGATCATGCTCCACGACACCTGCGCCTCCGAGAAAGTGAACTGGGCAGCCGGCATCTTCCGTGACGACGGAAGCGACACGGGCCAGGACTCGGGCGCCCACGGCGACTACATCTTCAGCGCCCGCGTCAGCGGAGCGCCGCTCATGACCGACGCGACACACCTGGTGCACGTCGGCCTCAGCGGCCGCAGGCAGCAGTTCCAGGGGAGTAATTTCGACATTTTCAGCAACGGCGAGACGAACGGGAGCACTCAGGCGCTCTCCAGGGTCAACGTGGCCGCCGACAACTCCGACACGTACGGTCTCGAGGCAGCCTGGGTCAACGGCCCGCTCTCGGTTCAGAGCGAACTGATCAAGACCGAAGTGAATCGAGACGGGGCCTCGGGCCTCGATTTCGAGGGTTTCTATATCTTCGGGTCGTGGTTCCTGACCGGCGAGTCGCGTCCCTACAAAAAGGCCACGGGCAGCTTCGGACGTGTCCACGTGAACAATCCCTACGGCAAGGACGGAGGCAACGGTGCCTGGGAAGTCGCCTTTCGAGCCTCCCAGCTCGACATGAACAGTGAGTTGGGGATCACCACCAGCACCGCAGTCCCTGGCGGAATCACGAATGGAGGCGGTGTCACCAATGCGTACACGCTCGGCCTCAACTGGTACCTGAACGACTTCACCAAAGTAATGATCAACTACGTGCGCAGCTCCCCTGACGACGACACGACGGGAACCCCCGTCATCCAAGTCCTGCAGATGCGCCTTCAGATCGACGTCTGATTCCTGAGCGAGCCAACGGCGCGCCGCGCCGCTCGAGCCGCCGCTTGGATCCGCTGGATCCGGGCGGCGGCTGGCTTTCCTCCAAAGCGGCGCCTTGATCGAGGCTTCACAGATCCGTCCTGGGCCCTGGGCATTCCGATAGGCTAGTTTCCTGACCTGCGACCTTGTTCGCGCATCCGGCCGCGAGCGAACGACATGACCAAGCACCTCCAACACGACCTCGATCAACTCAAGCGCGACATCCTGACCATGGGCGCCATGGTGGAAGAAGCCACGAACAAGGCCATGGCGGCCTTGATCCAGCGCCGGCCCGAACTCGCCGACGAAGTCATCGCCGGCGACGACGCGATCGACAAGAAGGAGCTCGAGGTCGAGGACAAGTGCCTGAAGATCCTGGCCCTGCACCAACCGGTTGCCGGAGACCTGCGCTTCATCGTCGGCTGCATCAAGGTCAACAACGACCTCGAGCGCATGGGCGACCTCGCGCACAACATTGCCGAGCGCGCCGAGTTCCTTTCGCGCAACGAGCCCTTGGAAGTCACGATCGATTTCC
>JANMRV010000249.1:0-1690 GCA_031388685.1 Planctomycetota bacterium | reverse complement strand
CGGCAGCGATTCTGATCGAGCGAGTGAGCTTCCCGACGATCAGCCAGGTGAACGACCGCGATATGCGGCGCGACCTCGCCCAGATTGGCCAGCACGGCCCGATCGTGTCCGAAGTGGTAGGCGTCGAACACGAGCTTCAAGTGCGGCGTGCGATAGGCTTCGGTGCTCGCCAGGTGCATCACCACGACGCGCTCGAGGTTCTCGGCCTGCTTGAAGCTGTCGAGGTCGGCCGCGATGTGCGCGATCTTCTCGCGCGGCGAGAGCCCGCCGAGGCGCGCGCTCTCGGGATCGAGATTCGCGAAGCCGACGTCGGCGTCGTCGAGCAGGCCCGGCCGCAGCTGCGCCTCGTAGGCACTGGCGTGCTTCGCCGCGAGTGCGACCAGGTCCTGGCCGAGGATGTTGCTGTGCACGAGCTCGCCAGCAGACTCGGTCATCGGCCGCCGGCAGACATCGTGACCGCCGAGCACGAATTCGTCGTAGCCCAAGAGCGGCAGCGCGCTGAACGGCGGTACGGCCGTGGCGAGCCCGATCGGCTCGAGCCAGCCCTCGCGCAGTCCGGCGAGGCCGTAGACAACGCAGGTGGATACCGAGCCGCGTCCACCGATCAACCACAGGCCGACGCGGCGCTGGGTCCTAGGTTTGGGTTGTTGGGGCAAAGCTCTACTCAAGTCCGTGCGGGTAGAGATCGAACCGCGTGCCCGGGCCTAGTGTTGCCCCGGGCGAGCGGCGAGCGCACGTCTCCAGCCTTGCACGACTGGATCGTAACGCTCGGGCCACCAACGCCCGGCAATCGTCCCGGCTTCACCCATGGAGTCCCTTTCGGGCTCCTCGGTTGCCCGGCGCGCTCCGTCCGAAGTGGCAGTCGATCGATTCGAGCCGACCATTGTGCGGTCCGGCGAGCCGTTGGTCAGTAGGGACTTGTCACCATCCGCTCGACTTCCGGCGCCGGACTCGGTTCCGGGGGTCGCGACGGCATCGCCGGACGGGCTTTCAGACCCGGAATCCCCGGCCGGTGCTGGCCTTTGTGATTGGGCCAGCTCGGAGCGCAGGTTCGCGAGTTCGCGGCCCAATTCCCCCGCCATGTCCTTGCCTGGGCGGTCCATTCCGGTCCCTGCTCGGGCCTGATCGAGTTCTGCGGCGGCCGCGTCGAGCAGGGCCTGAACTTGCGCTCGCTGCCTTGGGTCGAGCACGGCCGCGGAATGCTGCTCGCGCGCGAGCGCCATGGCTGCGCGCGCCCGCGCCATCGCCATCGACCCGGCCGAAGCCGCAAGCGTGTTCGCATCGCCGACGGCGACAAATCGCGCGGGTGCTTCCAGCACCATCGCGAGCAGCGCGAGCGCCATGGTCGGCGGTGCCAACCAGATCCAGCCGGGACCAGGCAGGGCCCGCGAAAGGCTGCGATCGTCGAGCGCGCATAGGACTCGCCGCTCGAGCCAACGCGCGCCCGCGCTGCGGTCGCCGCCGTCGCAGGCTTCAAAAGCCGTTGAAAGCGCCCCCTGGCACTCCAGCCGCGCATCGATCTGCGTGGCCAAATCGAGATCGGTTTTCTTGGCGCGCTCGACCCACCACGTTCCTGCCATCGCGAGGCCCGACAACGCTCCACAGGCAGCGAAGGCCAGAAGATCCTTGGGCGCGAAGTCGCGCGAAGTCGTGGACAGGAGCAGCGCGGCCACTGCGATCAGCGCCGCGG
>JANMRV010000246.1:0-2294 GCA_031388685.1 Planctomycetota bacterium | reverse complement strand
CCGAGTTGGCGCTTGCCTACGCACAGGCAGGGGAGTTGGACCGCGCGCTGGAATTCGCTCCGCCGCTCGAGCAATCCGCCGAGGTCGAGGATCGAGCGGCCGGCGAGCGCATTCGCGGACGGGTCGCGCTTCTGCGCCACGAACCCGCCTCGGCGCTAGAACACTTCGAGCGCGCCGCCCAACTCGATCGCGACGACGGCGGCGAGGCCTTGCTCGCGCGGATCCAGCTCTGCGCTCAGCTGGGCCGCGACGGCGATGTGCTCGCATCGGCGAGGAGCGTTCGCGAGCAGGCGGGCATTCGGCCGCGCATCGCGCGCTCGATCGAGGTTTACGCCGCGATGAGTTGGCTGCGCAGCGGCGAGATCGGCCGCGCGCGCGAGTTGCTCGAGGGTCAGCTCGCCGACGCGCGCGCCGCGCAGGATGTGCTGCGCGAGGCTCCGCTGTGCATGAACCTCGGCACGCTCGAGCGCCGCGCCGGGAACCTGGAGCGCGCTCTGGAGTACTTCGAACAAGCCGACGCGCGCGCGACCGCGGCCAGATCGGCCACGCTGTGCGCGCAGGTGCGCGGTTCGTTCGCCGCGCTGTCGCGCGATCTGGGAGAACTACGGCGCGCCGAAGAACTGGCGCTTTCCGCGATTGCGCTGCGCCAGCGCCTTGGCGATCACGCGGGTGCGCAGGTCACGCGCGGCGTGCTCGCGCTGACGCTTGCGGAACGCGGACATGTGGGCCGGGCCGCGATCGAAGCGGAACTGGCGGCAAAATCCCTGGCCCAATCCGGGCGACGGCAGGACGCGGCCTTGCTGGAAGCCAGCGCCGGCGAATGCCGCGCGCGGCTGGGCGTTCCGCTGCGCAGCGAGGCCGCAGGCGAGTGGGAAAGATCCAAGGAAGGCGATCCACGTTCCTTGCTGTGCCTGGCGCGCGCGCAGGCCTACCTGGGCGATCTTGACGCGGCCCGGTTGCTGGCGCGGCGTGCCGGCGCCCTGGCACAGAGCCTCGGGCTCGAACTCGTGCGCGTCCAGGCACGCGACTGGCTCGCGAGTGCCGAAGAGCCGCGCCGGGCGCCTGCGGAGGGCGAAGACTCGGATCAACCGCTGACGCGATTGGACCTGGAACTGCAGCGCCTGCTGACCAGCGAGCCCTTTGATGTGGCGCGCGCTTCGAAACTCGCGGACGAACTCGATCGGCGCGGTCGCGACGACCGTCTGGCGCGGTTGTGCATCGCCATGGCGGCGCGTGCCTCGGCGATCGATGTCCAGCGGCAGGCAGCGGCGAGAGCGCGTGTCGCGCTGGCGCGTTGCGCGCTCGGCGCTCGGGAGGGCACGGAACTTGCGCTCAGCGCCAATCTGCTGTCCGTGCCCGATCCCTGGCCGGAAGACCACGTGCTCGCGCGGGCCGCCGCCAACGAAGAACCGGAGAACGAAATGGATGTGCTTCGACTGCTGGAGATCAACCACCGACTCTTGGATCAGCCCAACCTGAGTTCGCTGCTCGGCGAGATCGTCGACTGCGCGCTGTCGGTCAGCGGGGCCGAACGGGGCTTCCTGGTCCTGGAAAACGACGGCGAACTCGAATTCGACACGGCGCTCGACTCGCGGCGCGGCGACATTCCCGCGCCCGAGGTCGAGATCTCGCGTTCGATCCTGTCCGAAGCGCTGGCGAAGATGCGGCCGCTGCGCATTTCGAACGCGGCCGACGACCCGTCGCACGCCGAAGCAGCTTCGGTGATTGCCTTGGAACTGCGCTCGGTGCTGTGCGCTCCTTTCCGGATCGACAAACAGGCGCGCGGGGTGATCTACGTCGATCACCGCTTGAAGAGCGGAGCCTTCGGCGATCGCGCGGAGCGCATGCTCGGCCTGCTGGCCGATCAGGCCGCGCTGGCGATCGTGCAGGTCCGGCGCATGGAGGAAATCCGCCGCCTCAACCGCCGCCTCAACCAACGCATGGCCGAAACCGAGTCGGAGTTGCGCACCAGTCAGCGTGCCCTGGCTGCCGCGGGATTGCCGCTCGCATCGGCCGGTCTGGTCGGGAGTTCCAGCGTGATGCGCGAAGTCCACCGGCAGATCGAACTGGCCGGCAAGACCAAGCTCTCCGTGTTGCTGCAGGGGCCGAGCGGCAGCGGCAAGGAACTCGCCGCGCGCGCCGTGCATGCGCAGTCCGCGCGCAGGGAAGACCCGTTCGTGACCGAGAATTGCGCGGCGCTGCCGCCGGCGTTGATCGAGTCGGAGTTTTTCGGCTCGGTCCGAGGGGCGTTCACGGGTGCCGAGCGCGATCGAGCGGGACTCTTCGAACGCGCC
>JANMRV010000709.1:0-1643 GCA_031388685.1 Planctomycetota bacterium | reverse complement strand
CGTCCTTGTGCTTCTTGATGTAGCCGGCCGAGCCGAGCAGGCCTTGCTCTTCGCCGCTCCAGAGCATGAATCGAATCGTTCGCTTGGGTTTCAGGCCGCTCTTGACCAGCAAACGCGCGGCTTCGAGGGTCGTCGCGCAGCCCGTGCCGTTGTCGACCGCACCTTGCGCGCCGTCCCAGGAGTCGATGTGCCCGCCGACGATCACATATTCGTCGGGTTTTTCGCTGCCGGGGATTTCTGCGATCACGTTGAACAACGGAATCGGACCCTTCTCGAACCAGTTGCGGATGTCGAACTCGAGGCTGACCGGCTTGCCGGCTTCGATCAGCTCAGAGATCTCCTTGAACTGCTTGGTGTCGAGCGTGATCGAGGGCAGCTTCGGGAGTTTGTCGAAGGAGACTTTCGAATTGCCGCCGGTCAGGATGAGATCGTTGCGCGTCGCGCGAATCGTGCCGGCGATGCCTTCCGCTTCGTAGGCGGCCGTAAGCGTGTCGCGGAAACTCTTGTCGGGAGTGGCCGTGCTCGCCGAAGCTTCGCGCGCGCCGCCGCTTGGTGTCGTCGTGCCTGCAACCGGAGCCGCAGGCGAAGGCCGCGCGCCGGGGCGAGCGTTGCTCGAGGGCGAAAGGATCCACGCGCCTTTCAATTTCGGCCGCAGCGCTTCGAGTTGTTCCTCGTTCGTGGGCGCGAGCAACGCAGCTCCGCGAACGGGCCCCTTGGTGCCGGCGGTCCACGCGTTCGTGCCGAAGTGCAGTTCCATGTTCTCCGGCTCGATCATGTGACCCGACGACGGACCGCGGTTGAAGCCGACCGGGAATTCGCCCCATTGTTCGAGGCGGCAGTTGCTCAGCCCGAAGGACTCGAACTCCGCGCGCGCCCAATCGCAGGCGTTCTGCAAATTGTCGGAGCCGGTCAAGCGCGGCCCGATGCGATTGACGATGTGATCGAGGTGCTCCATGACCTGGTTGTCCTTGGAGCCGATCGCGATCAATTTCGCGGCATCACTTTCCTGGAGCGGTGAGAAGGCAAAGGCGCTGGCACAAAAGACGGCATGCACGAATCCGGGACGCAGGCTGCACAGTCGCATGAGGGACCTCGCGGAAAGTTTCGCGGTGGGGGGGGGCTGGGGAACCGTCCGAGCAGGATAGGCGATTTCCCCGAATCAGATTGAAGAGCCGGAGGCGATTCCCCGCTGGTTCCCCGATTTCGGCCCTGTTGGCGCTGCGGTTGATCGCCTGCCTGGAGCGGAAGCTGCTGCACGTCATCGGCTTGGTCGCGGCGGGCGACGCGCACGTGAGCGGCGGCTCTGGTTGCGGGGAACCTCGGGTCCGAACTTCTTTAGCGGGTGCTCGTCGACGACGACCCGAAGCCTTCAACCGTCCCCGTCGAGGAAGTGCGGTAGGTCTCGCGCTCCGTGCAGGAAGCGGATGAGCTCGATGTCGTCACCGCTGACCTTGTAAAAGATCAGATGGTTCGGGAACCCGCGCGGCGCCCAGGAACGAACGTCCTGGGCACGCGAGGAGCGGAACTCCCTGGGACTGCCCGCCTGCGGGTTCTGCAGGAGCAGCGCGACCGCATCCCCGACCGCGTCGAGCAACCGCTCCGCAGCTTCGGGCGAGTCGGCGCCGAGGTAGAGGTAGGCCTCG
>JANMRV010000244.1:0-1871 GCA_031388685.1 Planctomycetota bacterium | reverse complement strand
CAGAGCGGGAGTCCGAGGGGCTCGTAGTACCGCTGATGGGCGAGACCAAAACTCGCTCGGAGGGAAGGGGCCCTGCTTTGACGATGGCTGCGAGCGGAGCGGCGTGCGAGGGCATGGTCGGCCAAGCAGTGCGACCCAATCACCCCACTGAAAAAGTACGCGAACTCCAACGCAGTCTGTTTAGAGCTGCCAAGAAGAATCGGAAGCGTCGTTTCCACGCTCTGTACGATCGGATCTTGCGGCGTGACGTGCTGCAAGAGGCGTGGAAGCGAGTGAAGAGCAATCGAGGTGCTGGCGGCGTCGACGGCGAAACGCTTTCGATGATCGAGCAGCACGGCGTCGTGGATTTCCTCGCAGAGATCCGCGACGCGCTGGAGAAAGGGGAATACCGCCCGCGACCGGTGCGGCGCGTGTACATCCCGAAGTCAAAGACACAGAAACGTCCGCTGGGCATACCAACGGTGAAAGATCGCGTGGTGCAGATGGCGGCGAAGATCGTCTTAGAACCGATCTTCGAGGCCGACTTTTGCGACTGTAGCTATGGGTTTCGGCCCAAGCGCAGTGCCACGCAAGCGCTGGAAGTGCTGCGCCTTAGGTGCAGTCGCGGCCAGCGCGTGGTCGTCGACGGCGACATCAAGAGCTTCTTCGACTCGATCGATCAAGCTCGATTGATGGAGCGCGTCGCGCGACGGATCTGCGACCGACGGGTGCTGCGGCTGATACGTCAGTGGCTGCGCGCCGGGGTGATGGAGGACGGCGAGACGAGAAAATCCACCACGGGAACTCCCCAGGGTGGCGTGATCTCGCCTCTGTTGGCCAACATCGTGTTGGACGAACTCGACGAAGTGTGGGCGCGGGAGTGGAGTCATCTTGGCGAACTGGTGCGCTACGCCGACGATTTCGTCGTCGTGTGTCGCACACGCCGCCAGGCGGACGAAGCCCTCGCGCGAGTGCGGACGATCCTCGAACAGATGAGGCTCGAACTGCACCCGGAAAAGACCCGCATCGTCGAATTGCGCGTGAGAGGCGAGGGCTTTGACTTCCTTGGGTGTCATTTGCGCATCATGCGCTCGCACTTCAAGGGCAAGACCTACCTTTTCCGCTGGCCACGGACGAAAGCGATGACGTCGCTGCGCGAGCGCATACGCTGGACGGCGAATTGGCGACGATGGACGCGGATGCGAGACATCCGCGAAGTGATCGAGGAACTGAATCCGCTCTTGCGGGGGTGGTGCAACTACTTCCGCACGGGCAACGCTTCCCGGCACTTCAACACCATCGACAACTACGTCACCCAATGTCTGCATCGCCTGATGCGTCGTCGACGCTGTCACCAGGGCCGTGGGCGGAACCGCCGTCCCGTACTCTGGTGGCGCGACTGGCCGCACGAACGCTTCGTGCGCGACTTCGGCCTCCACCAACTGCTCGGCACCATCCGCTATCCCGGAGCTTCGCATGCAGCCTGAGAACGTCATCGGTAAGCCGTGTGCGGGAAACCCGCACGCACGGTTTGAACGGGGGCCTCAGGTCGTTCGACTTCAACTTCGAGTAACCTGAGGCCTACCAATGAACGGGGCCGCCGGCTTTTTCGAGTACACATCTGGCTCGCCCGACATCTGGACCTACACCGGGCCCGACGGCATCACGATCAAATTCTTCGGCGCCAACACTGCGTCGAACACGGCTGACTGGCAACTGTGGAAGATCACGGATGCCGATTCGAATACCTCGTACGTTGGCGACAGCACGACAGCCAGTACCGCGGTCACGAACGGGTTTGATTCGGGCGGCCGCATCATCTTGGCCGTGGATTCGGCAGACAGAGGCTATGCCTATGTCTACGCGTCCCATGACAGCGTGACGCGGCTTGA
>JANMRV010000688.1:0-1536 GCA_031388685.1 Planctomycetota bacterium | reverse complement strand
CTCGGCGCGAGGTGTCGTATTCGAAGTGCGCCGCCGTGTAGGGAAGGATGTTCGGCGTCGTCATCGGGTCGTCGGTCAACGTCAAGAAGCTGTCGTTGAACGTCGAGTCGCCGGACCAGTCCTGCTTGCGGCAGCCCTCGAAGTCGATGATGTTCTTGAGCGCGTACTCGTACCCAGGATTCGTCGAGGCGTTGTACGTCCCGGTGTAATAGCGATAGTGCTTTTTGCGGACATCGTCGAAGCCGCTGTCGCCCAGCGGCGTGGTCAGCGTCACCATCTTCAACGCGCCGACGCCGCCGTACGACTCGCTCGTGCCATAGTAGGTGTAGGCGACCGTCGCGATCGTTACCAAGCCGGACGGAGCAGATCCGCCTGTGCCGCCCCATGTGCCGCCCGTTTTCGTCTGAGCCGTAACCGAGTCAAGCCGCGTCACGCTGTCATGGGACGCGTAGACATAGGCATAGCCTCTGTCTGCCGAATCCACGGCCAAGATGATGCGCCCGCCTGAATCAAACCCGTTCGTGACAGCGGTACTGGCTGTCGTGCTGTCGCCAACGTACGAGGTATTCGAATCGGCATCCGTGATCTTCCACAGTTGCCAGTCAGCCTTGTTCGACGCGGTGTTGGCGCCAAAAAACTTGATCGTGATGCCGTCGGGCCCGGTGTAGGTCCAGATGTCGGGCGAGCCAGATGTGTACTCGAAAAAGCCCGCGGCCCCGTTCATGCCCTTGAAATAGGTGCTCGACGAGGATTTGCGCAAGAACTCGACGTAGCGATCGGCGCCGTAGACCAGGTAGATCACGTCCTTCGCGTTGTCGGCATCATCGTAGAACTGGAGCTCGGGCTGAGATCCGTAGAACCAATTCTTGCCGCAAAACCCCTCGGAATTGAACTGTCCTGAGTCGTCTTGCCGCGAGCTGAATGTTCTGGTCAAGGCCCACCGATGTCCCGGTGCGGGCAGCGCCATGTCGACTTCGAAAGGGTGAAAAGAACCAGTATCAAGGCGCACATTATCGATCGCCTGGGTCCCGGCCCACACGTTCTCAAACGGATTGCCCGCGATCGCAGCCGGAATGCCGGGCGCCGCACGCATCGAGCCGTCGAGGTTCACGCCGCGCTGCTCGGGCCGCGGGCGGACGTTTTGCACCCGGGTCTTGCCCGTCGGCAGGTACGTCGTGAGGCTAGCGGCGTGGGTCTGGAGAATCTCGTCAGCTATCGAAATGCCCGAGAAAACAAGCGCAGACAGCGCCAAGGCGACGACCTTCCAGGTGCGCGTGCGATGCATTGCGAGGCTCCGATCACCAGCTTTGCGAGCGGCTTCGGGATGAAGCAACGGGGCCTCGCGTGTGGTGACCAGCGCGCGAGACCCACTTGTGATATCACAGACTGCCTGCCTGGATAGCGGCTCGAAGATTTCCCAAGCGAAAACTTTCAAGAGCGTCGCTCGGGCCAGCGGGCCGAGGGGTTACGTCCGTTCGGTCGCGAGTTTTGAAAAAGTTGAACTGCGACCGTACTTCTCGACGGATGCAAGAAATC
>JANMRV010000634.1:0-2334 GCA_031388685.1 Planctomycetota bacterium | reverse complement strand
CGAGCGCTTGAGCGGCGTGCTCACGCAGCGCAGTCCGCCTTGGAACGCGATCGCCGCACGACCGGCATTGGAGTAGAGCAGCAGGCCGGGCTTGTTGTTGATCACGTTGCTCCCCGAGAGCGTGAAGCCAGAGCCCGCCGTCGCGCTCGAATTTCCAGTCGCGCTCGCAGCTGGTGTGCAGCCCTGCGAATTGACCTTTGCCGTGCAGTAGGTTGTCGCGTCGCATCCTAGATCGTAGCGCGCGAGCCAGGCGTCGTTGTTGCCCGCGCTCGGCCCGCCGAGGTTTCCCCCTGTCCAGCCGCTAACGTACACGCCGCCCGCCGCACGAGGCGCAGCGGCGTCCGCGTAGTCACCGCTGCTCGTCCCGAGCTCCCGGATCCAAGTCTGGTTCCCCGCGCTGTCGTAGCGGGCAAGCCAGGCGTCATACAAGCCCGCGTTCGGCCCGCCGAGGTTTCCCCCTGTGTGGCCGCTCATGTACACACCGCCCGAGCCATCAGGCGCAGCGCCGACTGCGTTGTCATCACTACTTGTTCCGAGCTGCCGAATCCAAGTCTGATTCCCCGCGCCGTCGTAGTGCGCGAGCCACGCGTCATCCAAGCCCGCGTTCGACCCGCCAAGGTTTCCCCCTGTCCAGCCGCTCACGTACACACCTCCCGATCCGTCCGGCGCAGCGGCCTTCGCTAGCTCATTAACGCTCGTCCCGAACTGCCGGATCCAGCTCTGATTTCCCGCACCGTCGTAGCGCGCCAGCCAGGCGTCATTCCAGCCCGCGTTCGGCCCGCCGAGGCTGCCCCTAGAGCCGCCGCTGACGTACACGCCGCCCGAACCATCCTGCGCAACGGCGTTCGCTTCCTCAGTCTCGCTCGTCCCGAACTGCCGGATCCAAGTCTGGTTCCCCGCGCTGTCGTAGCGCGCGAGCCAGGCGTCAATGAAGCCCGCGCTCGGCCCGCCGAGGCTGCCGTGGGTCGAGCCGCTGACATACACGCCGCCCGATCCGTCCGGCGCGGCGGCGTACGCGTTGTCGAAGGTGCTCGTCCCGAGCTGCCGGATCCAAGTCTGGTTCCCCGCGCTGTCGTAGCTCGCCAGCCAAGCGTCATCCAAGCCCGCGCTCGGCCCGCCGAGGCTGCCATTCGTGTCGCCGCTCACGTACACGCCGCCCGAGCCGTCCGGCGCAGCGGCGTGCACAAAGTCGGCGATGCTCGACCCGAACTGCCGGATCCAAGTCTGGTTCCCCGCGCTGTCGTAACGCGCGAGCCAGGCGTCATTGAAGCCCGCGCTCGGTCCGCCGAGGCTGCCTTGCGTTGTGCCGCTCACGTACACGCCGCCCGATCCGTCCGGCGCAGCGGCGCTCGAGCCTTCGTTAATGCTTGTTCCGAACTGCCGGATCCAAGCTTGACTCTGCGCGCCCGCGTTTGCTGCTGCGAGAGCGAGGAATGCGAACACGAGTGCCGGGGCGATGGAATTGCGCACGGGAAGTACCTTCTAGCGGGGGTGGGACGACGAGGCTGCGATCAGGGACAAACCTGATATTCCAACCCACCGGACAACTGCGAGTTGTTCGGCGCCGCGAAGCCGCTGTCGCGGCCCCAGAACTGCGCATCGACGACCGTGCCGGGAACGAGCAGGAAGGCCGCAGGCGTGCCGCCCAGTGCGCCGACCGCGAAGGCGTTCATGTCGATCGAGTACACGCCCGAGCAATTGTTCGGTGGAGCGGTTCCGCCCGAGTTGAGCGGGATCGAGCGCTTGAGCGGCGTGCTCACGCAGCGCAGTCCGCCTTGGAACGCGATCGCCGCGCGACCGGCATTGGAGTAGAGCAGCAGGCCGGGCTTGTTGTTGATCACGTTGCTCCCCGAAAGCGTGAAGCCAGCGCCCGCCGTCGCGCTCGAATTTCCAGTTGCGCTCGCAACTGGCGTGCAGCCTTGCGAATTGACTTTCGCCGTGCAGTAGGTCGTCCCGCCGCAGCCGCCGTCATAGCGCGCGACCCATGCGTCCGTGTTCCCGGCGCTCGGTCCGCCCAGGCTGCCGCCGGTTGCACCGCCGATGTAGAGACCACCGTAACCGTCAGGCGCTGCAGCCCGAGAATAGTCAGAATTGTTAGTCCCCAGTTGTTGAACCCAACTCTGATTCCCCACGCCGTCGTAACGCGCGAGCCAAGCATCGAAGTTGCCCGCGCTCGGCCCACCAAGACTGCCGCGGTAGGTGTCAAGATAGTTGTCGCCTGAGTTGAGTACGTGAGTGTGCGGTCGCCGCCGTAGTCGGCGGCGAGTGCTTGGTCGGATCCGAAGAGGCCATCGGCAGCGCTTTTTTGTCGCCGTTCGGAAAAACCGACGCAAT
>JANMRV010000615.1:0-1625 GCA_031388685.1 Planctomycetota bacterium | reverse complement strand
ACCTGCTTGGTCTCCCCGCAACCCTTCTTACCTCGAAACCGGACAGCCAGTTAATGTTGGTCTTTGGGCCTGAGGACCAAACGCATTTAGGTCCGTTCGAGGCTACTGCAGAGTACCCCGGCTATTCGAGGGTGCTTTTTTCTTGGCTCGCAGCTGGCCTTGATATAGGACTGGAAGAGATCGAGATTAGGATGGAAGCCAAGGGCACGGGTTGGGGAGCAGTTCGCGTTCTGTTGAGTGACATGCCGCAGATGTCGTGGGGGCCGCCTAATTCGGAAGCGCCAAGTCTGACGCTACTACTTACTGACTTGAAATCCGGACGTGCGCTTCGGCTTGCCTTTCCAAAAGAGGTTCCGAGAGATTGGACATTTGCGGAGATTCCAGCTGGAAACTACACTGCTTGGGTCCAGGCATCACCTGGAATGTTTGCGAGGCGGGTGGACGCGAGTCCTGTTATTGTAGCCGACGGTAAAGTTGCGCAATTGGAAGTGTCTCTGTCGGACCTAACTTCGCTTCAGGTGGAGATCATGCAAGGCGGTCGTAGCTACCGTGGGTCAGCTCGAATATCGTTGAAGTGTCCAGCACCAACCGAGCAACAAGCCGCCAGCGCGAATGGGAATGGGCAAGTATGGACGACTGCGTTCTCATCATTCATCGGCCCGCCGTACTGCGTGTACTTCCTCTCAAAGTCTGACTACCTCGTAGATGTTTGGATCGCTGACGGTGGAGGCTCGCCAATGCAGCATGCTGTCTTGCGCCAGGGTACATACGAGACACTTGTGTTCAACTATCCGTAAAGTTTGAAGCTGGAGTTTGATCTGTCCGCAGCCCGCCTGCTCACAACTTGCCGGTGTGGTCCTCACGAAATGGCCCCCGACTCGAGGACCTGGACTGGTGTGGGCCGGAAGCTTGGATGCCCCTAGTCGGCACTCAGGGGAGGACGCTGATCGTCGCCGGCGTGACCGGCGCTCCTTGGTAGGAGGTGACGTTGATCGTCGTCTGCCCAGGGTCCTTGGCGGTCAATGCGGCACCTTCGTTGATCGCCGCCACGTTGTTGTTCCCCGAGGACCAATCGACCAGGCTGGTCACGTTGCGAACAGCCCCGTTGCTGTAGGTCGCAATCGCCTTCATGCCGCGGCGCATGTTGGTGGAGAGCGTTACCTGCGCGGGCAGGACGTCGACGCGCTGCACTGTGGGCGGCGTTCCGTTGCTGAGCGTGATCGCGCCGGCCACGGTCTCGGTTCCGGTCACGTTGTGTACGAAGTTCAAGAACTTCAGGTGGTTGACGCCGCCCGTGTCGAGGTTGCCGTAGCCACTGATCACGCCGCGGCCATCGAAGAACTCGTATTCGTTGGGCGCGTAGCAATAGTCGATTTGCAGGCCGCCGGTCGAGGGCGGAATCGCCGAGAAGGCCACGAAGGCCGTGAGGGGTTGGACCGCGACGAAACCATCCTCCGGGATCACGTAGGCGACACCGTCGGCCGTGACCGCCCAAGCGCTCGGACTATGGTTCACGTACAACTCGACGCCGTTGGAAAACGTCTGCTTGATCTGCGGATGACGCAGCGTGTCGCAAGTCTCGGTCTGGAAGACGATGTCCTCGAAGGTCTGAAGCTGGCCCTGGT
>JANMRV010000612.1:0-1154 GCA_031388685.1 Planctomycetota bacterium | reverse complement strand
GCCAGGGCCAGGTCGGCGTGCAAGCTCCGTTCATGGAATTCGTCGAGCACGACGACCGCGACGCCTGGAAGCGACGGATCCTGCTGCAACTCGCGCGTCAGGATGCCCTCGGTGATCACGCGCACCCGCGTTCGCGCGCTGACTCTCGAGTCGAAGCGCACTTGATAACCGGCGAAGCCGCCGACCTCGTCGCCATGTTCTTCGGCGATGCGCATGGCCGCCGTGCGCGCCGCGATGCGCCGCGGCTGCAGCACGACCACCTGTCCGCGCGCTCCGGCCAGTCCCCGGGCCACCAGTGCCGGCGGGACGCGCGTGGTCTTGCCGGCGCCGGGTTCGGCCACCAGGACCAACGATCCGTGGCGCGCCAGAGCCTCGGCGATGGCATCGAGCCGGGCGTCGATCGGGAGCGGCGGGAGGGACATGGAACCCTTGAGGTTACGCTGAGCCACGCGAGTTCGTACTCTTCGGCCCGATGCCGCCAGCAAAGTCCGCCCCGGCGGCGTTGTGCGCTCGACCATCGTCCTGCCAACCCTCGCACCAGCCATGCACACACTCGCCCTGGCCCTCTTCGTCCTGCAGTCCAGCCCCGCGGCGCGCCCGCTGACCACGACGATCCGCGACGTCACGGTCTTCGCCGACCGCGCGCTCGTGCACCGCAGCGTCGAAGTGGCGGCCGGTGGGGGCAAATTCGTGGTGCCCGGTCTGCCGCTGAACGCCGATCCCGAGCAGATCCGCGTGCGCTGCACGGGCGGCGACGTGACCAACGTCGATGTCACCGAGGTGCGCGCGCCGGCGATGGCGGACGCGCGGCGCGAAGAGCTGCGCATGCGACTGGTCGAAGTCGGTCGCGACGAAATTTCGATGGAGGACGAGCGGCGCATCCTCGAGGCCAGCGTGGCCGCGGTCAACGAGATGATGACGCTTGGCTCCAACGCGGTGAAGCCGGAAGTGATCACCGGCAAACTCGACGTCTCGGCCTGGTCGAGCGATCAGGACGCTTTGCTCACTCGGCTGCGCCAGCAGCGAAAAGTGCTGCGAGAATTGCAGGAGAAGCGCGAGGAAGTTGGCCGCAGGAAGCAGGAGCTTCAAGTCGCGCTCGGCGCCGCCGATGTCGCCGGCGGCGCGCTCTCGCGTCAGGTGGCCTTCGAAGTCAT
>JANMRV010000610.1:0-1877 GCA_031388685.1 Planctomycetota bacterium | reverse complement strand
CAACACCCGGTCACGGCCGGTGTGTACGTCGTTGGGCTCGCGGCCGAGCGGAGGCTATGCCGTCACGATCGATAGCCTGACCTTGAAGCGTTCGCACTGGATCGTTCACGCGCGCGAGTCGCGCCCGACCCCAGGCAGCCTGCAGACTACGATGATCACCGCGCCGTTCGATTGCATCGCGACGGCGCGCTTCGCCGGCAGAGTCGACTTCATCGTCGAGTGAGCCTGATCGACGGCTCGACGCTCGCTGCGCTGCGCCATCGCAACTTCCGGCTGCTGTGGGCCGGACAATTTCTGTCGCTGATCGGGACTTGGATGCAGAGCGCGACGGTGTTCTGGCACATCGCGTCGATGGCTCCGCCCGACCGCAAGGGACTTGCGCTGGGCCTGGTCGGGCTGGTCAAGGTCGTGCCGATCGTGGCTTTCGCGCTGGTCGGCGGTGTCTTCGCCGACGCGCTGGATCGGCGGCGGATGATGTTCTGGATGCAGTGCCTCATGGCGCTCTCAGCTGGAATGCAGGCCGCGCTGACCCTGAACGGACTGACTTCGCTCTGGCCGATCTACGTGTTGACCGCGATCAACTCGGCCGCGGCGGCTTTCGAGGGGCCGGCTCGCCAGTCGCTCATCCCGGCTCTCGTGCCGCGCGCGGATCTGCCCAACGCGATCAACTGGAATACGATCGCGTTTCAGATGGCGGCCGTTGCCGGCCCGGCGATCGCGGGCGCGACATTGCACTGGTGCGGACCGGGTTGGATCTACGCGATCAACTCCGGCTCGTTTCTCGCGGCGATCGCGGCCGTGCTTGCATTGCGCAATCTTCCGCAGCACTCGCGGGAACATGCCGCTCAACTGAATCCGTCGGCTGCGCTCGACGGTCTGCGCTTCGTCTTCAGCTCGCCGCTGATCCGCTCGACGATGCTGCTGGATTTTTTCGCGACGTTTTTCTCTTCGGCGATGGCGCTGCTGCCGATCTTCACGCAGGACATCCTCCAGCAGGACTCGACGGCGTACGGCTGGCTGTACGCGGCGCCGGCGATCGGCGCGGCGCTGACCAGCCTGGTGCTCGTGCGCATCGAAAGCCGCATCGTGCGCCGCGGACAGGTGCTCTTGTGGGCTGTCGCCGCCTATGGTCTTGCGACGATTGCCTTCGGCCTCTCGCACACTTTCTGGCCGATGTTCGTGTGCCTCGCGCTGACCGGCGCGGCCGACACGGTCAGCATGGTGATCCGCAACGTGCTGCGGCAGCTGACCACGCCCGACCACCTGCGCGGGCGGATGACCAGCGTCAACATGATCTTCTTCCTCGGTGGCCCGCAGCTTGGCGAACTCGAAGCCGGTCTCTTGGCCCACGCCGTCGGCGCGTCAGCTTCCGTGGTGCTCGGCGGCATCGGTTCGCTGCTGTCCACCGCCTGGATCGCCAAAGCGACGCCCGAGCTGCGACGCTTCCGCCGCGAGTAACGACTATTCGGGCACGAGCCTGAACTTGCGATGCGATGCATGTGCTGTTGCTCCCTGGAAGTTGCTCTGAACGGCAAAATCCAGCGCGGGCAGCGCTTGATCCTTGGCGACGGTCACCGCCACAGGTTGATCAAGGGTCGGAAACGCTCCGAAGAAACGGTCTCCGGGGCCACCGATGCTCTGGTCATTGTCGTCGTTCGAACCGGCGAAGATGAGGTACGTTCCCGCAGGCAATCCGGCGATCGAGTAGGCCAGACTGCCGATCGGATTGACGATGTCCTGGAGCACGCTGGCACCCGTGACGGCGTCGACCGCGACCACGAAGATATTGATGTCCTCAGGAACCGCCGCGGAATCCACTTGCATGGAGACCTGGATCACAAGAGAACCGGCCGGGTCGTCCCAGGGCACCGTGATCG
>JANMRV010000572.1:0-3952 GCA_031388685.1 Planctomycetota bacterium | reverse complement strand
TACGGACACATCGCCGCGGACCTGATCAACTTCAAGGCATTTGGCGGGCACTACAACCACTGCCATCGCTGGACGATCGACGAGGAAATGCGCGAGCTGGCCCACTCCCCCGCCGAGCATGCCTTCGCGCTGGGCTACCTGGCTCATCTGGCAGCCGACACGATCGCCCACAATCACTTCGTCCCCTACCACCTGGCGCGATTCGCGCGCGGCCGCGAGCTGGGGCACCTGTACTGGGAGATGAACGCGGACCGTTTCGTGGCCGACGAACGTTGGGAGGTGGTCACGCGGCTCAAGGACAACCCGGAACTGAGTTCGCTTGACCAGCTGGTCAATCGCACGGTGCCGCAGAAAGCGTTTTCGATGGGGACGAACAAGCTGATTTTCAATCACGTGCTGCTGGTCAGCGAGCGCAAGCGCTGGCGCGCGGGCATGGAATTGATGCACCCGCTGCCGCAGGTGCAGTTGACGCGCGGCTTCCTCGACATGTTTCGCGAGGCCGCGGTCGCGCGCATCGTGCTCGCGCTGTCTCCGCGCGGAGTCCAGCGACTTTCGCACCTCGACACCAGCGGCAAGCAGGCTCAGGTGCGGGCGCTCGCCACGCGCAAGCAGGCCATGAGGCTCACGCCGGCCCAGCGCGCTGGGCGCTCCGAGGAGCGCGCGCTGGTTTTCCTCGAGGGCATGCAGTCCCCGCCCCCGCGGGCGCTGGACTGGGAAGCCCATTGGCCGAAGGCCGAGTGACTACGAGCCGATCCGGAACCAGGTCACGACGTAGCCGTCGTTGCGTCCGTCGGTCGGGATGTTGAGGTCGACGCCGGCCATCGACTCGTCGGCCAGGAACGCGGCTCCAAGGTTGCCGGAACTGCTGATCACCGGGCCGAGCTCGCTGTTCGCCGTGGAGCGAATTTTCGTGCCGATGAGTGCCGAGAAATTCGTCGAGAGCGTCGTGCGGAAAAGCACGAAGTCGTCCTTGAAGTTGTCGCCATTCCAGTCGCGATTGTCGGCCAACTCGTCGACGCGGTAGATCGCGAACCCGCCGGCGATCACGATGCCAGGATTCGCCGCGGACGTAGCGCCAGCGGGACCGGGGAAGTCGAGGTCAGCGGGGTTGTTGGGGTCGAAAAGCGCGAAGGTCGGGACGCTATCGACCGCGTCGCTGTCGCCGTTCGTGTTGATCGAGGCACCGAACACGGACTCCTGGAAGGCGACCAGCAATCGGTCGCGCTCCTTGCGATCCGACATCGCGGAGGCGCCGACACTGTTGATCTGGACGGTGGCCGGATTGTGATCGAATTTCCACGTCGGAGTTGCGGCGTTCGGATCGATCCAGGCGACCAGATTGCGGGTCTTGAAACCGTCAAGGTCGTGGTCGGTGTTGTCGTCGCTCTCGCTGACGACGCACAGGAGCTTTCCGGCGAGATCGCTGATCCCGCTGCTGCCGCCGGGAATCGAGTCCTCGACTGCGTTGAATTGTGTTGACGAGACGAAGGGCAGCGTCAGAGAGGAGCTGCTCACCCAGCGCAGGATCTTGTCGAGCTTGTCCCCATCGAAGTTGAGGTCACATCCGCCGTTCAGACTATTCTCATCGATCTCGAGGACCAGCGTCGCGACCGCGTTCGTGGTGCAGAGAATGCGATCCGTGCCGGGGATTCCTGTGTTCTTCGGCGCATTGAGGCCCGGGTTGACGGACCAGAGAGCGTAACTCAGCACGTGCAGGACGTGATCGGACGTATCCGTGTCCGCATAGCTCGTGCAACCCGAGGGCTTCCAGGCGTTGCCAAAAAGCGCCGCATCGTTCAATCCTGTCAGGGCAAGCGATTGCGAAGCTTCGTTCACGAGGAAGCCGACCAGCCAATCGTGGGCGGCGGTGACACGTGCGCGCACGGGCGTCGAATCGTTCTCGAGCGCGAGCCCCACGTTCTGGACCATGCTGGAGATATCAGTCCCATCCAGCAGCGCGAGCACGAAACCGTCGTCCGTCAGGAGGTCGCCGTTGAGGTCGCGACCCTCGGCGACTTCATCCGCGACGAGAAAGATCAGGTTTTCGTCGACGGCGAGAATTTCGGGGAAAAGTGTGTTCAACGTGTCCGTGTGCAGGACGGTGAACGGCAGCAGAGGCGCGCCGGTCGAAAGGTACGCGAGGCTGGTTTGTCCTGGAGTGACGCCGCCTGTGTCGCCGCGCACGTAGTACAGACGCCCGCCCGCGACGCCCCATGAGTGCGTCCCAGAATCAATCTCGTCCACGAAGCTCAGCGGCGACGTGCTCGAGTAGTGCAGCAGCACGTTGCCGCTGATGCCGTTGAGAGGCACGCTCCAGTCCTTGTTGTCCTCGCTCTCGGAGACGATCAAGTAGATCTCGTTGCCAACGACGGTTGCCGCGATGGTAGCCACGAAGAGATCGGTCTCGGTCTTGGTGGTCATGTCGACCACCACCGCGCAGTCGTCGTTGAAGTCGACATCGCCGGGGTTGAAGTTCGTCCCGGGGACAGGCCCGCTGAGGATCTCGCTCGCCAGGTAGACCAGCCATTTCCCCTCGACCACCACGGGCGAGGACGCGGCGCTGGAATGCTTCGTCGCTATCGGATCGAAGAGGGACACGCTGCTGTCGCCGCCACCGCTGCAGCCTCCGAGCGCAGCGAGCGAAACCAGGCTGGTCAAAGATGCGACGGCGAGACGTGACGGGAGGCGGAGAGTCTGTTTCATGATCTTCTTGACGAGCGTGCCGTTAGGGAACCCGGCGTCGGCACGCAGCGCCGGCGCACGGATCGAATTCCCTGGGGAAGTTCCTGCCGTCCCCAGGATCGGCGATCTAGGTTGGGGGCTCAAGGACAAAGATCCGGGACGGCACCGACAGGGGAGGAAATGGGATGGAATTGCGTTTCTATGGGGCCACGGGCGACACCACGGGCAGCTGTCACATGCTCAGCGCGAACGGCGCGCACGTGCTGCTCGACTGCGGGCTGTACCAGGGCCGGCGCGAGGAGGCCTATCGGCGCAATCGCGAATTTGCCTTCCATGCCGGCCGTGTCGACGCGGTCGTGCAGTCCCACGCGCACGTCGATCACTCGGGCAAACTGCCGATGCTCGTGCGCGAGGGCTTTCGTGGCCGCGTGCACGCCACGCACGGCACGCGCGATCTGTGCGAGATCCTGCTGGTGGATTCCGCGCACATCCAGGTCAAGGACGCAGAGACGTTGAATCGGCGGCGCAGCTGGGAGAACGTGCGCAAGGAACGCCACGTACCGATCGAAGTCTCCGACCCCGATGAACCGGCCTGCCTTGCGCACGCACAGCTCCCCGAGCGCGAGGTCCAACCGCTCTACCTCGAAGAAGACGTGCGCAAGACGATGCGACTCTTCGACCAGCAGCGCTACGGCGACTGGTTCGACGTCGCGACCGGAATCCGCTGCCGATTTCACGACGCGGGCCATATCCTCGGTTCGGCCTGGATCGAGGCCGAGGTCACCGAAGGCCAGCGCACGAATCGGCTGATTTTCACCGGAGATTATGGTCGTCCCGGTCAACCGGTGCTGCGCGATCCGGAGCCTTTGTGCGACGCCGACGTGATCATTTCCGAAAGCACCTACGGCGATCGCTCGCATCCTGACTTCGAGAACACGGAGCAGTTGCTCGGCGATGCGATCGAACGTCTTGCGCGGCGCGGACGCGGAAGATTGCTCGTGCCGGTGTTCGCGGTCGGCCGCGCGCAGAATCTGCTCTACACCATGGCCAAGATCTTCCGCACGCGCTCTGTCGGCGAAGTCGGCGTCGTGGTCGACAGTCCGCTGGCGAAGGCCGCGACCGAGGTGGTCGCCAGTCACCCGGAGTACTTCGATGAAGAAACGTTGAGCGAATTCGCGCGGCTCAAGGCCGGCAGTCTGTTGGGCCGGCGGCTGACGTTCACTTCGAGCGTCGACGAGTCCAAGGCACTCAATCGCGATCCGCGCCCGCT
>JANMRV010000534.1:0-6444 GCA_031388685.1 Planctomycetota bacterium | reverse complement strand
TGACACCCCGCGGTGCACGGACACCGCCGATCCGTCCGCAAGGAAGGCCGAAGAGGGATTCGATGCGAGCACGGGTTCGAATTCACTTCCATACAATTCGCGCGCGTCGCAGCGCAATTGTGAGTGTGTCGCATTCCAGATGCTCCAGCGCGGATGCTCGACCTGATACTCGAGCGTCGATCCGTCGCGTTGAGCGCTGTAACCCCAGTAGTGTTCGGCGATGAACTCCGCTTCGCTACCGTCCGTGATCAACGCCGACTCGCCTTCGACTTCGACGCGAAAGAAGTTCTCCGCTCCACGGAAGCGCCAGGCGTAGCGGACGGAACGGCTCGTTCCTCGATCGATGTTCTCGTGGCTCATCGGCAGGGACACATACGGCTCGTTGTACAGCGCGCGTGCCACGCGCGCGATCGCGAAACGCGGCACCAGCTCCTTGATGAAAACGACCCCGCGCCGCCAGCCTTCCGCGGCGCGCTGGCGCACGTAGAAGCGCAGATTGACTTCCTCGAACGTGCGATGGAACGGAATCGGAATCCCGAGCAGGCGTGTATCCCGAAACATGAATCCGACCATGCTGACGAAAGTTCGCCCCTGCCACGCGTCGAGTTCACACCCCGCCGGCACACGCGCCGCGAGCAGGCCCGGATCGATTTCGTAGTTGAGCATGGCGAGTTCGCGCCACTGCGCCGTGAGCAGGGGAACGCGTGAATCGGCCATAGCGGGCGAAGGATAGCGCACGGGGGCATTGAAGCCTGCCCGTGCGCTGCCCCGTCCGGCTTGCCCGCGACCCCGCCGTGACCTAACTTGTCGGCCCGAGCGCGCTCCCGCGTTCGCCACGCCAACCCCACCGACCCCGCGCCCGGCCGCCAGCGTGCCCGGCGCCCTCACGGCAGAGACCACGACGGAGAAACCACCATGGCCCAACTCAAGGGATCCAAGACTCACAACAACCTGAAGGCCGCGTTCGCAGGCGAGAGCCAAGCCAACCGCCGGTACCTTTATTTCGCCAAGCAGGCTGACGTCGAAGGTTACCCCGAGGTCGCGGGCAACTTCCGCGACACCGCCGAAGGCGAAACCGGCCACGCGCACGGCCACCTCGACTTCCTCAAGAAAGCAGGCGACCCCGCGACCGATCTGCCGATCGGCGACTCGATCCTCAACCTGAAGGCCGCGATCCACGGTGAGACGCACGAGTACACCGACATGTACCCGGGCATGGCGAAAACGGCGCGCGAAGAAGGCTTCAACGACGTCGCCGACTGGTTCGAGACCCTGGCCAAGGCGGAGAAGTCGCACGCGGGCAAGTTCACGCAGATGTTGAAGAGCATCAGCTGAAGTCCGCCGACTCGAGCTCTGTTTGAACTGCGCCAGAGTGCTGGGCCCCGAGCCCAGGACTCTGGCGCAATCGTTTCACGCGCGGCCATTCCTGCCATGATCGAATCCAACACCGACGCGCCGCCGCCGCCGCCGCGACCGAACTGGATCGTGCGCACGTTCGGCCCGCGACCCGCGGAGTCGTTCGGCGCGCAGCTCGGAGAAGTCGTGCGCCGCACGGCCTGGATTCTGCCCTGCGAACTCTTGCTGATCAGCCTCTTGCCACTGATCGGCATTCCGGCGGGCAACGCCGGCGCGGAAGACCTCGACGCGATCATGGAGCACGGGGCGCTGTACTTCCTCGCGGTCGGCGCAATCCTGGCGCCCGCCATGGAAGAGGCCGTTTTCCGCGGTTTGCCGTCGCTGATGAGCGATCTGGTCCTGCGCCGCAAAGACGGGCAACGTTGGATGCTCGGCATTTTCGCCGCGCTGATCTTCGCCGCTGTGCACAACCTCGTGAACGAAGCGGGAGCGAGGACGATTCAGCTCAGCGCGGACCTGTACTTCGACACCTCGATCGTGCCGGCGCCGCAGTTTCTTTTCGGACTGTTGCTGTGGGACCTGATGCGGCGTTATGGATTGTGGGCCAGCGCCTTCTCGCACATGCTTCACAATCTCGTGTTCCTCTCCCTGGCCCTCACTCAACAGGGTTCGCCATGAGCGCTCCGATCCAGTACGCGCCGACCGAAGGTCTGACTTACGACCCGGCTGAACCGAAATATTGGGATCCGCAGATGCTCGCCAGGGAAGTGACGCGGGTCTTCGAGATCTGCCATGGCTGCCGCATGTGCTTCAAGTACTGCGACAGTTTCCCGACGCTGTTCGACGCGATCGACAAGCGCCACGACGGCGACGTGCGGCGCGTCACGCAGGACGAAACGCAGCACGTCATGGACGGCTGCTTCCAATGCAAGTTGTGCGAAGTGCAGTGCCCGTACACGCCGCGCGACAAGCACTCGTATCAGCTCGATTTCCCCAAGCTCGTGCACCGTTTTCGCGCGATCAAGACGCGCCGCGACGGCGTCAAATTGCGCGAGCGCGTGCTCGGCGATCCGGATCTTGCCGGGAAAGCGGCGCGCGCGAGTCTGGGCATGGCGAACACGATGAATCGCGTCGGCGCCCATCGCTGGTTCATGGAAAAAGTGCTCGGCGTGCACCGCAAGAAGTTGCTGCCGGACTTTGCCTCGAAGACCTTCGAAGCCTGGGCCGCGTCCAACAAGAAAATCCGCGTGAAGCCCGGCGGCGAGGCGCTGCTTTTCCAGACCTGCTATGTGCAGAACAACGAACCGCAGATCGGCCGCGACACGCTCGAGGTGCTCGAAAAGAACAAGGTCGACGTCGGCTGCCTGCGCGGCCTGGAATGTTGCGGCATGCCGGCCTGGGAACACGGCGACCTGAAGACCTTGCAGTCTCATGCCAAGCACAATCTCGATCTCCTGATGCCCCACGTCGACGCGGGCTCCAAGGTGCTCGCGATCAATCCGACCTGCTCGATGATGATGCGCCGCGAATACCCCGAGTTGGTCGCGGTCGAGGATCGCGAACGCGCCAAACGCCTGGCCGCGGCGGTCATGGACCCGAGCGAGTTTCTGTGGTCGATTCGCAACGAAGCACGCTTCAATACCGACTTCAAATCGACGCCAGGAGAGAGTGTCGCCTATCACGCGCCCTGTCATTTGCGCGCCCAGGCGGTCGGCTTCAAGGGCCGCGACCTGCTGCGAAAGATCCCCGGCGTCGTGCCGACCAGTGTCCAAGAATGTTGCGGCCACGACGGCACCTTCGCGATGACGGTCGAAGGCTTCGAACCCTCGCAACGCGTCGGCAGGCTCGCCTTCGAAGGCGTGAAAGCCGCCGACGCGCAGGTCTGGGCGACGGATTGTCCCCTGGCGGCGATCCAGTTCGCTCAACACGCCGGCAAGAAACCGATGCACCCGATGTCGATCCTGGCGCGCGCCTATCGCGAGGACGGATTCCCGACGCGAATCGCAGCCAAGGAAACCGAGTGAGCGCGCGCGGCTAGACTCGTTCGCCATGCTGCTTTTGTCCTGGATCGCCGCACTCGTCGCGATTTCCTTCCAGGAGCCGACTCCCCCGCCGCCGCTCTCGCCGGAGGAGGAATGCGCCGCGGCACTCGTCCAACTCGTCGACGCGCCGACGCGTGAAGCCCGGCGCACGCTCGCGGCGAGTCTCGCGCGCAATCCTGCGAACGAGCCGCGGCTGTGGGCCGCGGCCATGACTCGCTTCGGCCGCTTCGAGGCGCCGACAATCGGCGTGCGCATGGAGACTGTCGACCTCGACGTGCTCGGCAAGCGCGAGCGGACCGAACTGTGGGTCTACGTGCCGGAGAAATACGATCCGGAAAAACCAGCGCCGCTGATGCTCGCTTTCCATGGAACCGGCGGCAGCGGCCAGGGCATGCACCAGATGTGGCAGAAGTGTGCCGACGAACTCGGCATGCTGGTGCTCGCTCCGAGCGAAGCAGGCGACAACTCCGGTTACCACTTCGCCGATCGCGAGCGCGCCGCGGCGCTCGCGGCACTGCGCTGGATGCGCCGCCACCACAACGTCGACGAAAATCGGATCTATGCGAGCGGCATCAGCCGCGGCGGACATTTGACCTGGGACTTGGCGCTGCGCTATCCCGATCAGTTCGCGGCGATCGCTCCGTTCATCGGCAGCCCGCGGCTCACGCTGGTCGCCGGGCAGAACAACATGCGCCTGCTCGAGAACATCGCCACGTTGCCGCTGCGCGACCTGCAGGGAGCGAAGGACGACGCGGGGCTGGTCTACAGCGTGCGCCTGGCCTTCGATCTGCTCGGCCGCTTCGCTCCCCGCGACGCGAAACTGATCGAATTCCCCGAGCGCGGCCACGATTTCGATTTCAGCGCCGTGGACTGGCCGACCTGGCTTGCCGCCAGCGTCCGCGATCCGTGGCCGGCGCGCGTCGTGCGCTGCACCGCGACCAAGGACGAAGGCCGCGCGGCCTGGCTCGAAATCACGGGCTTCTCGAAGGAGGTCGACGAAGTCTTCCAGCCCAAGGTCCAACAGGGCGAATGGTCGCGCATGAGCGAGGACGCGCAACGCCGCTTCTTCGTCAGCGAGGCCGTGAAGCGCAACGCACGCGTCGTCGCAAATCGCACGGGGCCGGGTTCGTTCGCGTTGGAGTTCCGCGAAGTGACCAAGGCTCGGCTGTACTTGCGCGCGGAAGATCTGGCCGAGAAGGGCGGCGTGAAGATCTCGCTCGGCGGCAAGCAACTCGTGCGTCAGGCCAAGGCGGAAGTGAAGACCATGCTCGAGGACTTCGCCGAACGCTTCGACCGAACTTTCATCGTCTGCGCCCACGTCGATGTGCCCTGAGCCTGTGAACGGCGGCTAGACTCTCGCCAGACCCTCTCCCGGAGATTTCCAATGCTGCGTTGGTTGTTCGCTGTACTGCTCTTCTGCGCTCCCGCGGACCTCGTGTTGGCGCAGAACGCCGGCCTGCCCGCCGATCTCGCGAGACTCGTGCCCGCCGACGCAGTCGCGCTCGTCGTGCTGCGCTCCGCGCGCGAAGTGGCGCTGCAGCTCGAATCCGCGCGTCTGAGAGCTGGCATCGAAAGCGAAGGCATCGACGAACAAAGCGTGCTGACGAATTTCCTCGAGGGCTACCCTGCCGATGTCGCCCAGCTCGATGCCGCGCGGCCGGTCGGCATCGCCTTTCGATTCGCGATCAATTCTATGCAGCCCGAGCCGGTGTTCATCGTGCCGGCCCTCGACGCGACGGCGCTGCTGAAGGCGCTCGGTTCCCTCGATCGCCTCGAGCCTCCACTGGGTTCCGGCGGTTATGTCGGAATCTCCATGGGCGGCCTCGCCCACAGCAACGACCGGCCATCGCGACTGATCGACGGCATGCCGGCAGGTTTGGCCGTGGCGCGGGTCGACCTGGGCGCGGCGATCAAGAAATTCCGACCGGCGATCGACGCGGCACTCGAGCAGGTCGAACAACTCTCGGATTCCGGACAGTTGGGGGGCAGGAGTTCGACGCTCGGCAGGATCGACATGTATCTGGAGCTGGCCCGCGACATCGCCGACTCTGCCGATCTGCTGCAGGCTTCGCTCGACAGGCGCAGCGGCGAGTTGTCGCTCGCCCTCAGCATGTCGAATCGCCCCGGGAGTCCGCTTGCGAAGTACGCCGTGCCCGAGATCGTTGACTACCGTGCCCTCGCGTGCCGACTCGATCCAGGGGCGGCGATGTCGGTGCTCACATCCTACGATTCGGGCGGAACCCTCGAGAGCATCTGGGCGACGTACGGAGGACTCTTCGACACGCTGGAATCGTCTCCTGGCGGCGCGCCGCAGTTCGTCAAGGCGTTGCGCAGTTACACGCAGCACAGCAAGGACCTGATGCCCAAGTTCGGCCGAGTCGCCGCGACCTCGTTCGATTTCGGCGGGAGCGGAGCACGCGTTGCCGCGTGTTACCTCTCTCCGGATCCGCAGGGACTCTTGAAGGGACTGCTCGCGATGTTGCGCGATCCGGCGCTCGCGGACATGGGAATCGCCAGCGGCGAGACCCAGGAAATCGAGCTCGGTGGCGTGAAGGCGACGAGCTTTCGGCCGACGGTCGACTTGAAGAAATTCGTGGCGGCCGTGAGTTCCTTCAGTCGCGCGGCCGGGAGCGAGAAACAACCCGCAGAGGAGGAACTTGTTCGCTTCGAGTCGTTCATGGGCAACTTCTTCGGCAAGCAAGGCGCGCGCGTCGCCTACCTTCAGGCTCCCGCGTGCGCGAGTTTCTTGCTCGGCGGCGACGACGCCTGGCGAGTCGACCTGGCGAAACGCCTCGGCGGATCAGTGGTGGCGCCTGCAACGCTGCTGCGCTCGGTCGACGCGCTCACGGGCACGAATCCCGCAATGTTCCTGCAGCTCGACATCGCGCGCTGCCTCGCGGGGCTGGCGAGTTGGATGCCGACGCTGGGCGTGGAGGAAAGTCCGGTGAGAGACGTCTCCAGACTCGCGGGCTCGCTTGGCACGCAAGCCTTGCCCGCCAGTCTCTACTTTGGAGCCACGACTGCGGACTGGAAGGCTGGAGCTTCG
>JANMRV010000522.1:0-1696 GCA_031388685.1 Planctomycetota bacterium | reverse complement strand
TGATCAGCACAGGAACCCCCGCGGGTGTGGCACTCGGCATGCCTACGCCCGTCTATCTCGCCGAAGGCGACGTCGTCGAATGCGGCATCGACGGTCTGGGCAGCGCGCGTCAGAAGGTCGTGCGCGCGCGCTGACTGCGATGGTCCAGCGCTTTGGTCAGGTGCTCGGGCTCAAACGCGAGTGTCTCGCCGAATACGAGCGCCTGCATGCGAAGCTGTGGCCCGAGATCGAATCCGCGCTCGCCGCCGCGGGGATTCGCAACTATTCGATCTTTTACGCCGACGGCCAGTTGTTCGGTTATTACGAGTACATCGGCCCGCCCGCGGAATACGCCGAACGCATGCACAGGCTCGCGCAAGCTCCGCGCATGCGCGAGTGGTGGGACCTGATGGAACCGATGCAGATTCCGCGCGCCGATCGCGCCAGCGGCGAGTGGTGGACCAACATGCGCGAGGTCTTTCACCTTGATTGACACGGCGCGACAAAGCTGGCCTGGCCCCAAGGCGCCGCGCGCGATCGTGTTCATCGGCGCGGGCGGCATCGTGCGCGCGGCGCATTTGCCGGCCTATCGCAAGTGCGGGTTCGAAATCGCCGGCGTGTTCGACGTCGATGCCAAGGCTGCGCGAACGTTGGCGCGCGAGCAGAAGATTCCAAGCGCGTTCGCTTCGCTTGGCGATGCGTGCGCAACGCCTGACGTCGTGTTCGACGTCGCCGTGCCTGCCGACCAGATCCTCGCGGTGCTGCAGGCTCTGCCGTCGCGCGCCACGGTCTTGATCCAAAAGCCGCTGGGCCGCGACCTGGCGGAAGCGAAACGGATTGTCGCGCTGTGTCGCGCGAAGAAACTTGTCGCGGCCGTCAACTTCCAGCTGCGCTTCGCGCCCAACATGCTCGTCCTGCAGCGCGAACTCGCGCGCAAGAGCCTGGGTCAGATCGTCGACGTCGAAATCCGCACGCGCACCTTCACGCCCTGGTCCCAGTGGAAGTTCCTGCTCGGGATTCCTCGCATGGAGATCCTCTACCACTCGATCCACTACATCGATCTCCTGCGCGCCTGTTTCGGCGAACCCACGGAAGTCTGGGCCGACGCGCGGCCCGACGCGCGCTTCGAGGGCTACGCCGACACGCGCACGCTGGCGCTCTTGTGTTTCAAGGGCGGAATCCGGGCGACGATCCTGACTTCGCACGGCCATGAGTTCGGCGAACTTGCCAAGTCCTCGCACGTGCTCGTCGAAGGCACGCGCGGCGCGGCGCTCGCGACCATGGGCGTCAACCTCGACTACCCACGCGGCAAGCCCGACACGCTCGAGCTGTGCGCGCCGCGCGGAAAATGGAAACAAGTTCCGCTGTCCGGCTCGTGGTTTCCTGACGCGTTTGCGGGCACGATGTCGAACCTGCAGCGCTTCGCGGAAGGCTCCGACCCGCTGCTGCACACTGCTGTCACCGACGCGCTGAAGACCATGGCCGTGGTCGAGGCGTGTTATCGCTCCGCTGCTCGCGGCACCTCACCGCCTGGAAAACGCGCACCGCAACCATGACTCACAAGATCATCTCCGTCGAGACCAGCCTGCTCCGCGTGCCGCTCGACCAGCGCACGATCACCGATTCGCAATCGCGGGTCGAAGCGGTCGAGTTCATGCAGGTCACGCTTCGCACGGACTCCGGCCTGATCGGCCACGGCATGAACTGGAGCTACACG
>JANMRV010000511.1:0-1644 GCA_031388685.1 Planctomycetota bacterium | reverse complement strand
GGTCGAAGCCGACAAACGCGCCACGCGCTTCGATGAGCTCCTTGGAGAAAGCCGGCTCGACAAACGACGACTGGACGACCTGCAAAAGCAGGCCGAGTCGCTGAAGAACTTCGGCAAGGAGCCGAGCAGCAAGCAAGGGGTTCTGCTCAAGGCGCTTGGTGATTCCGCCAAGCAACTGAAGAAGTTCACCGAATTGCAGTCGAAGCTGAAGGAGTTGAACGGCGAACTCTCCGTCCCGGGAAAGAGCTTCGTGAGCGCCTATGCCAAGGTCGAAACAGCTGCGAGCGCAGCCCATGTGCTCAGCGCAGCCGTGGCGATGGTCGCCTTCGTGATGGCGATCAAGAAGGCGGCCTCGAGACTCGGCGCCGCGCGCTGACTGCGGTCTGCAGTACCCGCGGACCTTAGAGTCGCTGAACGCTCGGGGGGCTCATGGCCCGGGCGGGCAGCTAGCCGGATAGCCCGAATTCCACGCCTGCCAGTGCGCTGTTCGCGCCGTCGAGCATCGCGCTCATGATCCCGCCCGCCCAACCGGCGCCCTCGCCGATCGGATACAGGTTGAGCCAGCCCGTGGCGCGGCGCGTGAGCGGATCGCGCGGCATGCGCAGCGGGCCTGAGCTGCGCGACTCCAGGCCGACGAATTCGCCCGCGGAACTCGCGAAGCCTGGAATCTGGCGTTCGAATTCGTACAGCGCGCGCGTCAGCGCGGAACGCGCCGGCTCGGGCAAGAGTTGATCGAGGCGCGCAGGCCGCGTTCCGAAGGTGTAGGTGGAATGACGCGTCGAAGTTCCCAGGCGCCGGTCGAGGAAGTCAGCCGCACTCTGGGCCGGAGCCGTGAAGTCGCCGCCGCCCTCGCGGAAGAACAGCGCCTCGAGTTCGCGCTGAAATTCGACGCCGGCGAAGGGCCCGACACCGAATTCCCGCGGCCCGAAGCTCGCCACCAACGCGGACGACGCCCAGGCCGAACTGTGCTTGGAATTCGACATCCCGTTGGTGCACAAGAGTCCGGGCTCGTTCACGCTGGCGACGATGCGCCCTCCGGGACACATGCAGAAGGAGAACGCGGCGGGTGTTTGCGCGTTGGCTTTGCACAGAAGATTGTAGCTCGCCGCGCCGAGCACGTCGGCGTCGGGCCCGCTGCCGTAGCGGCCGCGCGTGATCAATTCCTGCGGATGTTCGATGCGCAGGCCAAGCTGGAAGGGCTTGGCCTGGAACTCGACGCCGCCCTGCGCGAGCGCCAGAGCCGTGTCGCGCGCGCTGTGCCCGGTGGCCAGGAACAGGAAATCGCAGGCGATTTCGCCGCGCGTCGTGGAGATCGCGCGCACGCGGCGCGGAGCGCCGTCGGCGAACACGATCGCCTCCATGCGTGTGTCGAACATGAACTCCACGCCGCGCGCGACCAGCCGCTCGCGCAATTCGGGCAGGATGCGGTGCAGACGATCGGTACCGATGTGCGCGAGACTGTCGTACACGATCGAAGCCGGCGCGCCCGCGCTGACCAGTTCCTCGAGCAACGGGGTGTTGTCCATGAACTTTCGCTCCGGTACGGCCAACTGTACCATGACCCAAAATATGGGATTGCCCGGGGTGATGCCCACCTGTCCTGAAGACGACGGTTCGGCATTCAACACCTGCCTCTTGGGCAGT
>JANMRV010000464.1:0-2621 GCA_031388685.1 Planctomycetota bacterium | reverse complement strand
CCTGGCTCCAGGCCCGGGGTCGCTGGTCGGGGGTACGTATCGCCCGCGAATGGTATGTATCGCCCGTCGAAGGCGCACGCGGGATCTGGGACGGTCCGTGGCGTCTTCATGCCGCGCCCCAAATCATCGATCCGCGACCTCTTCGGCCGACGACTGCTTGAGCTGCGGACGGCCGCGGAGCTGACCCAGGAGAAGCTCGCGTTCCGCGCCGACCTGGACCGCAGCTACCTCGGCCAGGTCGAACGCGGCGAGGTCAACGTCTCGATCGACAACATTGGCAAGATCGCGCGGGGGCTGCGTGTTCGGCCCGCGGCGTTGTTCGAGGGTGCAAGAGTCGAGTAGGGGGAGCGAGTCGTGGATCAGCGCCCCCGCCGCTCATGGTGGCGTTCCCGCTGCGATCGAGGGCAGGAGTGTTGGCGCGATGAACGAGCTGAACCCCGATAGCTCAAGGCCAGGGAAGTTATCGACAAAGTTCCCCGCATTGCACCACGACTCCATTCGGATCGCGGAGCCGTCAGAGAAGTGGATCACGATCCTCTCCGTGTTCGGAGCGCCGGGCGAGTCCCGCACCTGCAGGCACTCAACTTTCACGATCGTCTTTCCAACCGTTGTCTGGAAGTAAGCCGCCTGCGGATTGTCGGAAACGCTTACCACCTGCTTGGGCGATCCACTCATGAACTCCTCACGTGTCATGCAGGCCTCGATGTCGACGCACAACTTTCTTCCGAGCCACAACGCCATGGCCCCAATGCTCGCTGCCGCGTCCTCCGCAGCAGAGTGGAACGCATCAAATGCCGCACAGGGAGCTGGCCTCGCGCCGGGCGGCACGTGGATTCGTGAGCGTCGGTCCCTCACATATTTCAACGGCGCATGAATCACCTCCACCAGCTCAGGAGGAAGCATCTCTTTGAGCGAGCTCAGCGTCTTTTCCTTGCTGCTTGCTGACGGAGCTTGCCCCAGTCTTTCCCGAAGGCCATGCAGAGCCTCTGCATCGATGCTCTGTACGACAAGCCGTTCAAGTTCAACCTCGGCCTGCGTCAGCGCGTGGGAGTTCTCCGCGATAGGGTAGTGGACCGTGTGGCTGGAGTCGGTCTTGAACAATCTTGTCCCAAGGGTCTGGGACGTGATTGCATTCACGCGACGCAACTGCAGTTCGAGTCGCCGGAGCGGGCCCTCTTCTGACTCCCAGGATCCTTCAAGGTACCGAGCACACCATCGCTCAAACGCCGGGTCGGTCGCCTGAAACACTGACGACTCCCGATGGTCTGCCGCCCAAGCCGTCCGCTCGTTCTGGGGCAACGCCTCAAGATCTGGCGCATATGCCGCTACACAAATGCGACCGTCCGCCAGGCGTCTGTATCCGAATCGGATTCGGTAATATTGATGTTCGCCACCGCCAACTGGTGTCCCGACGTCCGAAGCCGGCTCACAAACCAACGTCCCGCCCATGTCATCTTCCTGCAGCGTGAACACATCTGGGCTCGCGTGATAACGACACAGAACCTGGCGATCAAAGTACATTAGGGGGCGCCCGCGCTGTTCCAGACTCATTGTGTCGACTGGCTTCCTAGATCACGTCAAGGCCGACCCTGATCTTGCTTCACTGCTACGGCTTGAATGAATTTGTGCTCGGGGAATTTCTCCTTGAGGACAGCCCAAAGGTCGGCGTTCATTTTCGTACTGGTAAGAATTGCTTCATCAACCATGCCGATCATTGCATCCGTGGCGATGACAATTCGAGTCAGGAGCCGTTCACCAAGCATGCTTCTAAATTGCTGTGGGGTGTAGCCGCCACCATCAACATATCCGGCCTTTTCGAGCGCGGGCTGGACTTCATCATGGTGCATTCGTGAACGCAAGTTGATTATGCTCTCTGCAGTCTCATACCTATCTTGCTCCAGCATCAGGGCCATGCACAGATGTGGTTTCAGTTCCAGGAGGAAGTCCAGCGACTCAAAATCAATTCGAAGCTGGGTGCCCTGGACTTGCATTACCGGCCGCATCGCTAGCGCGCGCGCATCGTTCTGCCTTACCGGATCAATGAACTGGTTGCGAATATTGCTGAGGCGGTTCAGCTGCTGCACAAGCGTGAAGAGTGCTTTGTTGCCGGCGGTGACTCTGGATTCCCGTAGCTTTCTGTCCTCTCGGCGAGCGCTAAGATGATAGGCAAGATATGAGCCAGCAAACGCCGCGATGAGCGTGGCGATCACCCCTGCGAATCCTACGAGGAGTGTGACAAGTACAGTCGTGAGTTCGAACTCGGACACGGAACCAGAAAGGTCTTCGGGTGCGGGGATTGGAGCGGGCGAAGGGATTCGAACCCTCGGCATCAACCTTGGGAAGGTTGCGCTCTACCGCTGAGCTACGCCCGCATTTGTGGGGACGCGAGGGTAGCGAGCGCAGGCGACTTGGGGAACGGCGGGAGCGCGATCGGGTGCAACTTTCCGCCTGCTCCTTGTGGATCCCCGCCGCGAGGAGATGCGCGTCCTTGCCCGCACGAGACAGCCAACAAACAGCCACATCCTCATCACGCGCAGTTGCGAAGCTCTCGCGCGACCACATAAACCCGCGCGTTCACGCGACTTACGAGCACGCCCTTAACCGTAGAGTGCAGCTACATC
>JANMRV010000455.1:0-1209 GCA_031388685.1 Planctomycetota bacterium | reverse complement strand
TGGACCGAGTTCGTCGTGCTCGACGAAGCCGACGAGATGCTGGAGATCGGCTTCATCGACGACGTGAAGAAGATCCTCAGCTACACGCCCGACGAGCGGCAGACGCTGTTGTTCAGCGCGACGTTCCCGGCCGAGCTGCTCGCACTCGCGCGCGAATCGACGCGCAATCCCGCGGAGATCGCCACCGCCGCCGGCGTGGCCACGGTCAAGACCATCGAACAGGTCTGGATGCGCCTCGATCGCGAGGACCGCGCGCTGGCTCTGATCCGCATGATCGAGCAGAGCGCGCCCGAGGACGTCTTTCTGGTGTTCTGCGATCGGCGCACCGAAGTCGACCTCTTGATGCGCCGCTTGCAGCGCATGCCGTTTTCGATCAAAGCGCTGCACGGCGGTTACGACCAACCCTCGCGCTTCCGCGTGATGGCCGCCTTCCGCACCGGCGAAGTGAAAGCCCTGGTGGCGACCGATGTCGCTTCGCGTGGCTTGGACGTTTTGCACGTGACGCACGTGGTGAACTACGCCGTGCCCCACGATGTCTCGAGCTACACGCACCGCATCGGCCGCACGGGTCGGGCCGGGCGTTCGGGCGCGGCGATCACACTGGTTTCGCCCGAGAGCGCCGGCCGTTGGCGCGACATCCTCGCCGCCGCCCCCTGGGAAATTCCTGAAGCCGACTTGCCCGGTCCCGGCGGCGACGTGCGCGGAAGGCACACGCACACAGCGCCGATGCGGCCGCGCGTCGTCGACGTGGTCGAATCGGTGCGCGACGAGCGCGACGAACGGCCTGCCCCCGCGCGCCAGCGCGTTGTCGAGCCCGTGCGCGATGAGCGCGGCGATCGAAACGAGCGTGAAGTGCGTCGGCGCCCCGAGCCCGAGCGTGCGCCTCGGCGCGAGCGACCGGCGCCTGCGCCGGTCATGGAACGGCCGCCTGCGCCGCCGCCCGAGCGCCGCGATTTCCGCGAGGAACCGCGCCAACGTTCTGGCCGCGAGGAGCGCGAGGAACCCCGCCAGCGTCCGGGCCGCGAGGAGCGCGAGCGCTTCGTGCCCGAGCGGCAGCGCGAGCAACCGGCGCGGCCGGTCGCTGCGCAGAACGCGGCGCCTCAAACCGGTGAGCGCACGCGCCGCACGCTCTCGACTCGCGAGCGCCTGCGCCTGGAACGCGAAGGCACGCGAGAGCAAGATCCGCAGCGGCCGCAACGGCGCTGATCC
>JANMRV010000400.1:0-7193 GCA_031388685.1 Planctomycetota bacterium | reverse complement strand
GCGTGGGCAGCTGTTCCAACGCCTCGAGAAGCTGAGCGGCGGCCACGTCACCTGGGTCGACGCCGACGGCGTGCGCGAATTCGGACCCTCGCCCCACGAGCTCTCCGCGCGCGTCCAGGTCGTAAGCCCGGCGCTTTACGTCGACTTCGTGCTCGGCGGCAGCGTCGCGGCCGCCGAGGGCTTCATGGACGGAGCGTGGATCTGCGACAACCTCGTCAATCTGATGCGCATCCTGGTGCGCGACCGCAATGTGTTGAACGGACTCGAGAGCGGTTTCGCGCGACTGGCTCAACCGGGACTGAAGCTCTTGCACATTCTGCGCTCGAACACACGCGCGGGCTCGAAGCAGAACATCGCTGCGCACTACGACCTGGGCAATGACTTCTATCGGTTGTTCCTGGATGAGTCGCTGATGTACTCGTGCGCGATCTTCGAACGCCCCGAGGCCAGCCTCGAAGAAGCCCAGGTCGCGAAGCTGAATCGTGTCTGCAAGAAACTCGATCTGCGACCCGGCGAACACCTGCTCGAAATCGGCACCGGCTGGGGCGCCATGGCAATTCATGCGGCCACGCACCACGGGGTCAAGGTCACGACCACCACGATTTCCAAGCAGCAGCACGCGCTCGCGACCGAGCGCATCCGCCGCGCCGGACTTTCCGACCGAATCACGGTGCTGTTCGAGGACTATCGCGATCTGCGCGGTCGCTTCGACAAGCTGGTCTCGATCGAAATGATCGAAGCCGTCGGCGAGCGCTACCTCGATACGTACATGCGCCGCTGCAGCGACCTGCTGCTGCCCCACGGCGCGATGTTGCTGCAGGCGATCACGATCCAGGATCAGTACTACGCGCAGGCGCTGCGCAACGTCGACTTCATCCAAAAGCACATTTTTCCGGGCAGTTTCATTCCCTCGGTCGGCGCGCTCGCCGAGCGCACGACGCGCGTGACCGACATGAAGATCGTGCAGCTCGAGGACATCGGGCCGCACTACGCGCCGACGTTGCGCGCCTGGCGCACGCGCTTCCAGAGCCGGCTCGAAGATGTTCGTCGCCAGGGTTTCGACGATCGTTTCGCGCGCATGTGGGAGTACTACCTGGCCTACTGCGAAGGCGGCTTCGCCGAACGCGTGCTCGGCGACGTGCAGGTCTTGTTCGCCAAGCCGGACAACCGACGCGCGCCGGTCCTGGCGGTACTCGATTGAAGAAGCTGGTCAACTTCGTGCTGTTCCAGGCGGGCTGGTTTGCCCTGGTGCTCAGCGCTGAACACTCCCTGGCTTGGCTGGCGTTCGCCTTCGTGCTGTGCTCGCTCGTAGTACACCTGGTCTGGATTTCGGACAATCCGCGCCGCGACGTGCTGCTGCTGACGATCGTGCCGCCACTGGGTCTTCTGCTGGACACGGCGCTGGCGCAGGGCGATGTCCTGCACTACCGCGGAGCGCCGCTGTTGGGTGTGTTCGCGCCCGGCTGGATCTTTGCGATGTGGGCAATCTTCGCGATGACGTTTCATAGCTCGATGTCGTGGATGCAGGCTCGCTACGGAATCGCCGCGCTGTTCGGCGCGATCGGCGCGCCACTTTCCTACGCGGGTGCCGCGCGCGTCTCGGCGGTCGGGTACTTCGATCCGACCTGGCGCAGCGTCTTGCTCGTGGCGTTGGCCTGGGGCCTCGCCATGCCGCTGTTCCTGTGGATCAGCGCGCGCTGCGCGAACTTCGGCGGCGCGAGCCGGCTTCAGTCGTCGAAGGCGGCGTAGGCACGGCGCGCGGGCACGCTGACCACACGGTCCTCTTCAGCAATCCAGGCGCTCAACGACTTGCCCCACACGCAACCGCTGTCCAGCCCGCGCAGTCCTTCCGTGACGACGAGTCCGCGCACGGCCCAGTGGCCGAAGACGATCGTGCGGCCCATCAGCGGCTTCGCGCGCGGCCATTCGAACCAGGGGCGGAAGGGCGCGGGCGTCGGGGGCTCATCGTGATCGGCGCGGCGGCCCTGGCTGTCGCAGTAGCGCACGCGCGTCGCGAAATCGATGTCTGGATTCGCGCGCAAAGGATCCTGCGCCCGGAGCGTGGCCTGTGGATCGGACCAGGCGGGCGAGACTCCGGCGTGGACCAGGAAGATGTCGTCCCAACTGCGCGCGAACGGCAGCCGCGCCAGCCAGTCGAGCAGCAGCTCGCGGTCGGGTGCCGCCAACACATCGCCAAACGTGTCCGTGGGGCGCAGCGCTCGCCCGGCGCGGGCCGCGCGCAGCAGGTGCAGATCGTGATTGCCGAGCACGCCCTTGGCGCCGAGTTGGATCAAGAGCCGCAGCGTGCCCACTGAATCCGGCCCGCGATTGACCAGATCGCCGACCGGCTGCAGTTCGTCCGACGCCGGATCGAAGCGCGCGAGCTCGAGCAGGCGCTCCAACTCTTCGCGGCAACCTTGAATGTCTCCGACAAAGATGCGCCGTCCCATCGTGTGCAGTCTAATGATCGTCAGGACGCCGCTATAGCCTGCGCGGCGCTGAGCCAGCCATGGACCTGCCGATGATCCAAAACCCGCCTCCGGCCAAGCTGTCGATGTTTCGACGGGTCTGCCTGCTGTTGCTGATGGGGGTTTGCATCCTTTACATCCTCAACCCGGGCCTGGGCATCTTCGAACTCCTGCCCGACAACATTCCGATCGTCGGCAACCTCGACGAGGCAGGCGCCACCGCGCTGGTGATCTGGGCCGGACGCGAGCTGTTTTTCCGCGGGCGCTCATCCCGCTAGCGCTGTTCGGCCGAAGCACTCTCGCGCGAGGCGAGTCCGGAGTCTTGGACCCGCGCGAGCCATCCCTTAGAACCTGTGCCGATGCGCCGTCTGATTCTTCAACTCCCGCTGGTCGTGATCGTCGCGGCTGCGCTGGACACGGTCTTCGTTCGCGTGCGCCTGCCGCACCGCGACCTGAGCGCGGCGCTGTTCCTCGAAGCCTTGCTGCTCTGGCTCGTCTTCGGCCTGATCGCGCTGGTCCCAACCCGCATGTGGATCGCCCGTCGCGAGCGCGGCGGAGTCGCGTTCAGCGCCTCGAAGTGCGCGACACTGCTCGCCTTTTTCACGCTCGGCCCGGTGCTCGCGCATGGCCGCCTGAACGCCTTCAGCGATCTCGGCGGCGGACTCGCGGGCTTGAAGCAGGCTCAGCCCTGGCTCGAAGTCTTCGCAGCCCTCGCTCTGCTCGCCGCGCTCCTTTTCTGTCTGAACTGGCTCGCGGCGCGTTGGCGCGCCGCCGGAATCGCCGTCGGATTCGCGCTGGCTTCGCTGGCCCTTGGTTTTTTCTGGACCCCCGCCCGCGATGCTCCGGACGCGCTTAATCAAGCTGCTAAAGGCAAGCCCAACCTTTTGCTGCTGATCTGGGACACCACGCGCGCGCAGTCGCTTTCGATCTACGGCTACGAGCGCAAGACTACGCCAGAGCTCGAGAAACTCGCGGCTGAGTCGATCGTCGTCGACGAGGCGCGTTCACCCTCGCGCTACACGCTGACTTCGCATCTCTCGATGCTGACCGGCGTCTATCCCTCCGACCACGGCGCGCGCATGACGCGCCAGCGCATCTCTCCGCGCAAGACGCCGTCGGTGGCGGCGAATCTGCTCGCGGCGGGTTACCGCACAGCGGCCTTCGTCGGCACCGGCGTGCTCACCGCGCCAACGGGCATGAGCTTTGGTTTCGAGCATTACGACGACCTGGTCGATCCGCCGGTCTGCGACACATCGGCCTGGGCCCTGGTCCACGATCTGCAGTCGCTGCTCGCGAAATTGGGGCCGCCGCTTTCGCGGAACGGCCAGCCGCACTGGTTCCAGGACTTTTTCCGGCCCGCGGAACAAGTGCTCGAGCACGCCGCGCGCTGGATCGACAACGGCGATCCGCGGCCCTGGTTCTGCATGATCAATCTCTACGACGTGCACTGGCCGTACTTGCCGGAAACGGCGGAACGCGCGAAGTGGGTCGAGAACTACGACGGTCCCGTCGACGGTTTCCACGAGCGTTCGGACAAGTATCCCAAGCACTACAAGATGCAGCCGCGCGACGATGATCATCTGCGCGAGTTGTACGACGCGGAAATGGCCGAACTCGACCAGCACGTCGATCTTTTCCTGTCCGGACTCGATCTCGCGCGACAGAGGACCGCTGTCCTGATGTGCGCCGATCACGGCGAAGCTTTCGGCGAAGGCGGCCGTTACGAGCACAACGACATCCTCGAACCGCAAGTGCACATTCCGTTTCTCGTGCGCCTGCCCGGCATGCAGTCGCCGCCCAAGGCGCGCAGCGGCGAACCGATCAGTGGCGTCGACGTCGCGCCGACCTTGCTCGCCCTCGCCGGCCTCGAGGCACCGGTCCACTATCTGGGCCTCGACGCGCTCAGCCTCGTGGAGGCGCCGCCTGAGTCAATCCGGCCGATCCTGGTGGAGGACCGCGATCAGATTCACAGCCAGGATGTGACGCTGGTGCTCTACCACGAGCAATGGAAGCTCGTGCGCCGCGGGCTCGGCGACAAGCAGGTCTTCCAACTCTTCGATCTTTCCAAGGACAAGCTCAGTCTCGAGGACGTCGCCGCGGCGCATCCCGACCTCGTGACCACGATGAAGGCGATGTTGGAGGAGTTCCGGGCACGCTGGCACGCGGACGACGCCAAGGACCAGGAGGGCACCGGCTACTCCAACGCCGATGCGCTCAAGAACCTCGGCTACACGGGAAATTGAAGGCCGGCGCGGCCCCACGCTTGCCGCTTTCCAGCGGCCGAGTTACGCTCCTTGGCTTCCACGGCGTCGGCAAAAACCTGCGCGCGCGCCAAGCCTCCAAAACCATTCACTCCGATCTTCCATGGCACGTTCTCGTATCAAGGCCGGTGGCCCGACCCGCGGCCGCCTGCGCATCCTCAAGATGGGCATGGGCTCCGGCAAGATCCTGGCCAAGGGCCGCGTCAAGAAGCCCCAGCGCGGCAAGGGCCGCAGCTAGCTCGGCGTCAGCGGACTTTCCTGCCACGGACCGAAGACTTCCGCGCCGGTTTCCGTGATCGCGACGATGTCTTCGATGCGCACGCCGAACTCGCCCAGGATGTAGATCCCCGGCTCGTCGGAAAAGGTCATGCCGGGGCGCAGCAGCAGCGTGCTTCCGCCGTCGAAGTAAGGATCTTCGTGTCCTTCCAGGCCGATTCCGTGGCCGAGGCGATGACCCATGGCCACGTAGTCCGCTCCCCAGCCAGCGGCGGCGATCGACGCGCGCGCGCTGCGATCGATCGCGCGGCACTCGACACCCGGCCGCATGGCCTCGAAGGCTATCTTCTGAGCGGAGCGCACCGAATGCCAGGCGCGTTCCTCGCGTGCGCGCGGAGTGCCTTCGCCGACCCAGGTGCGCGTGATGTCGCTCTGATAATCGTGCAGCGAGCCGCCGGTGTCGACGAGCAGCAGGTCGCCCTTGCCGAGCTTCTGCTCGGATAATTCGCCGTGCGGATGGGCGGCCGCCGCGCCGACCAGCGTCAGATTCCAGACCGATTGAAGGCCGAGGCGTTCTTGCGCGCGCGCGACCAGCGCCGCGATTTCGGCCGTGCGCATTCCCGCGTGCACATGCTTCGCGACTTCGCCGAGCGCGAGTTTGGTGAGTTCGTTCGCCCGGCGCAGCAGCGCGAGTTCGTGGGGCTCCTTGACCATGCGCACGTCGGCGACGATCTCCGTGCCGCAGAGCAACCTATCCCGGCCGAAGGCCGCGCCAAGGCGATCGGCGATGAACAGACGGGTTTGTGGATCGAAGGCCACGCGCTCGACGCGATGATCGCGGAGCAGGCCGGCCAGGGGGGCGAAAGCGTACTCGTGTTCGTTCCAGCTGACGATTTTTCCGCCGGGTCTGCCTTCGCCTTCGATGCGCAGACGCGCCTTCTCGGTTTCGAAGGCCGGGCAGATCCAGGCGTGCGAGCCGTCGGCGAAGACGATCAGCCCGAAGGTGCGCTCGGAGAAGCCCCAGGAGACGCCGCTGAGCCAGGTCATCGTCGCGCCGGCTTCGCAGAACAGGGCTTGGCAACCGGACGATTCGAGCGCGAGGCCGAGCCTGGCGCGGCGCAGTTTGCGCTCGGATTCGTCGATGGGGGAGATGCTGGAGCTTTGATCGCGGAGATCGCGGAGGAGCTCGTCGAGGCGCGCGGTTTCGTCGCCGTCGGAAGGGGGCGGGGTGGAACGGCAGGCGGTTGCAAGTGGCAGGGCTGCTGCGCCGGCGAGGAAGTTCCGGCGCCGGAGGATTTTGTCTTCGGACATCACGCCAGCGTACGGGGCGCTGCGCGGGTGGGGCCAGAGTTGCGTGGGAACAAACCGGCGTGGATCGTTCCAGTACGGTGCCAGGCACCCTCCCCAACTGTTGCGTCCACCCAACGGCGCTGTGAGAGCAACGGCCACGTCGAGTTGTACCGGCAACGGCGCTGTGAGAGCACCGGCGGCAACAGTTCAGGAAGGTGCCAGGCACCCGGTGCTTTCAGCTTGGGTGCGGGGTGGCTAGCGGGCTTTGAGTTGGACGGAGAACTCCGTCACTTCGCCGAGCTTGATTTCGAAGGGGACTTCCACGGTTTCGTGCCACATCGAACTCAGTTCGAGGCGCCAGGTTCCCGGGCGCAGCGGGCCGAAATCGTTGGGGGCGTCGAGCACGACACGGCCGGGTTCCTCGCGCGCGGTCTCGGGCGCGAGCGCCATCAGCTGCAGCGCATGCTCGACGCCTGCCCCATCGAAAAGGCGCGCCGCGGCCGTGGACTGTGCCCCGCTCGCGGTCAGCACCGTCAAGCGCGCGCGGCCGCCGCGTTCCATCGGGACCGAACGAGTGCTCGACATTCCTGCAGCGAGATCGACATCGAGGACCGCCGGCAGCACGAAGCCGAAGGAACGCGCGTAGGTGCCGCCGAAGCGTACTTGAATCCGCCAATGTCCGCCCGGCAGGTCGGCGAAGCTCGCGCGATTGGATGAATCGAGCGTGGCGTTGCGTTCGAAGAGCACTCCGCGCGCCTGCTCGGTATCGCGCTGCCACGGCGCAGCACCTGCAGCGATAGGAAAGAAGCCCACGCCGATCGACTCGCCGGCGGCAAGATCGCTTTTGGCCAACTCGAGCACGAGCGTCGCGCCAACGCCGACCGTGTTGAATTCCACCGGGATCTTCGTGCAAATTCCACTCGGCGGCGCCACCAGCGTCAAGTCCGCGGCACCCGCG
>JANMRV010000354.1:0-10632 GCA_031388685.1 Planctomycetota bacterium | reverse complement strand
CGTCGACATCATCCTCACGAACAACGGCTACACAGTCTTCAACCTCGGCATCAAGCAGCCGATCCAACACATCCTCGACGTCGCCCACGAACATTCGCCCGACGTGATCGGCATGAGCGGCTTGCTCGTCAAGAGCACCGTGATCATGCGCGAGAACCTGGAGGAAATGAACCGGCGCAATGTTTCGACGGCCGTCGTGCTCGGCGGCGCCGCGTTGACGCGCAAGTACGTCGAGGATGACCTGCGTCAGATCTACAAGGGCCCGCTCTACTACGCGAAGGACGCGTTCGAGGGTCTCGCAGTGATGGACAAGGTGATGAACAAGGCGCCGCGGCCGGAGCGACGCAAGTTTGCTTCGTCCAGCGATTCGGAGAGCATCGTCGAGCCGGTCGAGGTCGAAGTCGGCGCGCTGGTGGGTGAAGCTGCTTTCGCCATGGCATCAACTTCCAGCGCACTCGCGCGCGCTGTGCCGAGCGCCGTCAGCGGCATGCGGCCGGCTCCCGAAGTCGAAGAGCCCGACCTTTCGCGGGCGAAACTGGCCGGCGAGTTCAACTATCCCGTCGCGCCATTCCTCGGACCGCGACTGGTCGAAGCCGTGAATCTGCAGAGCGTGTTTCCCTACATCAACGAGATCACGCTGTTCCAGTTCCAGTGGGGTTACCGGCGCAAGAACAAGAGCGTCGCCGACTACAAGAAGTTCATCGACGATCACGTGCGTCCGATTTTCCACGAGCTCGGCCGGCAGTGCGCCAAGGAGAAGATCCTGACGCCGATGGCCGCCTACGGTTATTGGCGCTGCATCCCGGAAGGCAACACGCTGGTGCTGCTCGATCCCAAGGACGAGGGCAAGACCGCGGCGCGTTTCACGTTCCCGCGCCAGAAGGGCAAGAAGAATCTGTGCATCACGGATTTCTTCCGCCAGGACGGCGAACCGGATGTCGTCGCGCTGCAGGTCGTGACCGTGGGTCAACGCTCGAGCGACGTGGCGCGCGAATGGTTCGCCGCCGATCGCTACCAGGATTACCTGCACCTGCACGGTCTTTCCGTGGAAGCCGCCGAGGGATTGGCTGAATTGATCCACAAGCAGATTCGCGGCGAGCTTGGGATTTCCGACGACGACGCGCGCGACATGCGCGAAATGTTCAAACAGGGCTATCGCGGCTCGCGTTACTCGTTCGGCTATCCGGCTTGCCCAAACCTGGAGGATCAGGCGATCCTGCTCGACCTGCTTGGCGCGCAGCGCATCGGCATCACGTTGTCGGAAGAATTCCAACTCGAGCCGGAACAGTCGACCAGTGCGCTGGTCTGCCACCACCCGAGCGCGAAGTACTTTTCGGTCTGACTCAGGACGCCGCGGCGCTCGCCAATTGCGGCGCGGGCATGCGCGCGGCGCGTCTGGAAGCCGCGAGCTCGCAAACCTTGCTGCGCGCGGCGGCGAACGAAGTCACGACTTGCACGCCGGCGGGAATGGGAAGGCGATCGCCTTGCTCCTGGCTATCGAGCTCGAGGGTCCACATGCCGGCAACGATCGGGAGATTCGGGAAGCGCGCCGCGATGCGCTTGCAAAGCTGGCGCACGTGGATGAAACGCGACGGCGGGACGGCCGAGATGCACACGACGTCCACATGCCGGGTCTCGAGCAAGCCCAGGTTCACTCCCGACAGTTCGACGCTGGCGATGACCTCGACAGTCATGCCATCGCGCTCGAGCACCTGGCGCAGCATGGCCGCGGCCAGTGCGTCTACCGCGCCACGGGCCGGGATGCACAGCACGTGAAGCGCAAGCGCATCCGCCGGCGTCGGTTGGAAGGCATTTCCGTGTCCGGATCCAGCGTGAAATTCGCCGGCTTCCTCGATCAGCAACTTCATCGTCTCCTCGATGCGGCCTTCGATTTCCTGGTCGAGTGCGCCGCGCTGACGGTCGTGCTCCGCCATCGACAAGGCCGGGAGGACGACCGAGTCGTAGACCTCGTGCAGCGACTGCCGCTCCAGCTCTGTGCGCAGCACGAGCCAGGCCGGATCCTGATCGCTCGCAATCAACCGCTGGTAGAGCCGTGAAGGAGGCGAAAGGCCGGGCGCGTCTCCGAAAATCAAGTTGAGGAACTGCAGCTGGGGCACGTGCTTGCCCATGACCACGAGGCAGACCGTCAAGGGTGTCGACAGCACGAGACCGACCGGCCCCCACAACCAGGTCCAGAACAGGGCCGAAACCAGGATGGCCAGCGGCGAAATTCCCGTGCCCTTGCCGTAGATCCAAGGCTCCAGCAAATTGTTGCTGATCAGCTCGAGCGTGGCGAACAGGCCGAGAGTCAAGAGTGGCTCTGACCAGCCCGGTGAAACCGCGAGCGCGGTGAGAATCGGAAGCGAGGCCGCGATCCAGGGGCCGACGTACGGAATGAAACGCAGCATGGCGGACACCAGTCCCCAGAGCAGCGCGTTCGGAATGCCGATCCACGCCAGGCCGATCGCGACGGCGAGACCGTGCAAGCCGTTGAGCAGCAAGAGCCTCCACAGGTAGCCGCTCACTTTCTTCGCGGCTTCCTCTAGTCCCCGAGTCGTGACCAGGATGTTGCCGCGACCCACCATGCGAATGAAACGATCGCCCAGGTCGTCCCGGCGCAACAGCATCACGAAGGCGAACAGGAACACCAGCGCTGCTGTCAGCAGGATGTTCGCCGCCGGACCAAGTGCCTCGCGCACGACTTCGAACGAACCGCGCAGCGGCTCGGCGATTCGCACCGTCTGGACCGGTGCCACGGAGGCACTGCTGGCGACTGGGAGCGTGAGGTCGGATCCGAGGTCCGTGACCATCGCCGTGGCCGCTTGAACCGGCTGAACGATCATTCCGCGCAGTGTCGCGAGCCGCTCGTGGATGTTCTGCTTGTACTCGGACAGGTTCTGGGTCACCTCCCGGACCTGACCGACCACGAGCCAACCCGTAGCGCTGCTGACAACGAGCACGAGCAGCATTGCCGAGACGACCGCAACGATCCGGTTGAAGTGCCAGCGCTGCAATCGCAGCACCAAGGGCGCCAACAGAAACGTCACCAGCATCGCCAAGGCGAATGGAATGAGAATGCCCTTCGCCAGAAAGAGCACCGCGATCGCGAACACACTGGCGGCCAGTGTGGTCAACCTGGAGTACTTGGTCGTGCGTTCCATTTCACCTCTCCAGCGCGAATCGGTTGCAGGCCGTCGCGTGCCGGCCTCAGCGCGTTCAAATCAGTGCCGATTTGCCGCCGCGCACCGCGCCACCGAGGCCGACGACCGCGAGCACTCCGCCGCCGATCAGGAACCAAATGGCACGGTCCGTCGGCTCACCGGTGAACAAGCGCGAAAAATCGGATTGAATCGACTCGGAAGCCGTGAATCCGAGCACGAGCAGGATGACGCCGACGACGAGCAACGCGAGGTAGATGGGTTTATTCATGATGATTTCGAGGGTAATTGCGCAGGTCAGGCGATCTTGCGGCCGCTGATGACGCGCACGAGGATGAGGACGATGGCGATCACGAGCAGGACATGGATGAAGCCACCCATGGCGGTCGAGGAAATCAGGCCAAGGGCCCAGAGAACGATCAGGACGATGGCGATTGTGTAGAGCACTTGCTTTGGGTTCCTTGTGATGGATGCCGTGGGAATGCGGGAGAACTAGGACAGTAGCAGCAGCTCGATGTTGATCAGAGTGGCGCGCGCACCCCGCGCAGCGAAGACTTGAGCAGCTCGGGTAGCGTGCCAGACGGCAGTGAACCGGGCAGGCCCGCACTCGCTGAGAGGGACGCAGCGCGCTTGAGCAGGCCGAGTGTCAGTGGAGCAGCGACGAAACCCACGGACGCGGCGAGTCCCATCGCCAGCAACGGATATTCGCGGATTCTTGTGCGCAACTCCGTGGCCTCGAACAGGTCTTCGCCCACGCGTTCCAGCGCGCCGGCGATCGCGCCGATCGCGCAGGCTTCCTCGCGATCGAGCAGCTCCTCCACGTTCGTGGGTTCGCGCTCGGCGGACTCAGGTCTTGCGGTGTTCATTCCGGCTCCGCGCGTATTTGATTTTCAGGCGCGCGAATTCCCCGCGCGCGAACGAACGTTGGTAGATGACGACGGCGAGCGCGCTCAGCAGGAGCGCGAGCAACCCTCCCACCAGATCGCCCTGCCAGGCACGCCCACCGAACAAGGCCGTGAAGCCCCCGCAGACTCCGCGCAGCGTCGCCAGCGAGGCTGCGCCGAGCCAGACGACCGCGGCGGCGGCTGCGAGCAGGAAGATCGCCGCGTGCGTGAACTTGCGCCGCAGCGAAAGCCGCACGCGATCGGAGTAGACATCGATCAGACTGTTTGCGGAACCCACGATTTCGGCGCCGGCTTTTAGCAATGCCTGTGAGAGTGTGCTTTCCGTTTCACGGGCATGCTGGGCATCGCCCGTGCGCGGCGCCGCAGCCGTGCCTCCAACGGGTCGCGACGAAAAGTCGCGACCCATGGAGCCGTTCGAAGCTGTCCCGGCCAGGTCAGGAGGCCCGGCCGCGATGTCGTCGTCAACTTTCAAACTATTCGCCTTTGGTTCCGTGCGACAGAACTCAGTTGCTGCGACGGCCGATGAGCAGACCTACGACGGTCCCGACGGCCGCCGCGATGAGCACCGACTGGATCGGCTTCTCGCGAATTCCTTCCTGGAAGCCGCCCTTCCACTCCGCGGCGCGCGCCTTGGTGCCGTCGACCATGTGGCGCAGCTTGGCTTTCAGCTCGGGTACTGTTGATTCGACCGCATCCGCCGCCATGTGCATTTCGGCGGCGATTCGGCGCGCGGTCGGACTGTTGACTTCAGGGGTTGTCGTGCTTTGCGTGGTCATGATTGTCTCTGTTGTGAAGGTCATTCGTTCGATGAGACGTCAGATTAGTTCGCGGCACGGATCGCGACCATCGGCAATAGTAGGGAGCCCGATACGCCATAGCAGGTAGTACGAGCTTCGATCTCAGGTGAGTCGCGCGGGCCTTCGCTCGGGATACCGACTGCGTCGAGCGAGCCGCGCCGCGTTCGACGCGCAAGCTGCTGACAAGTCCGGGCGCTGGTTGCGTCGGCGGCGATCGGCATGTCTACGCAGAACTGCTAAATCAGTCCGTTAGACCGCGATCGAAGTTCGCGCAGGTTTTCGGCGCGCATTGCGAGTAGAGTTCGATCACTCTGCCTCTGACTCGCCCCCAGCTCCCGCGCACGCTCACGATAGTCGAAGCGAGCCGAGGCTTCGCCGCCCGAGGGCTCGTTGCGCTTCTGATCGCCCTCTGCGGTGGTTGCAGCTCGACCGTGTATCGCCACGACTGGTCGCGCTACAGCGGCCCTGGCGCGCAGTACTTTCAACAGGAGGAGCTGCCTTTCCCCCACGTCGAGGATCCGCTCGAGCCTGCGAATCGAGTGTCGGCCTACGTGAATTATCTCGGAATGAGATACTTGTTCGCGCCGCTGGCCGCGGCGTACCGCTTCGCCCTGCCGCTGCCCGTGCGCAAGCACATCGCCCTCGCCGGTACGAATTTTCAATATCCGGGACGGGCGATCAATTGCGTTTTGCAGGCGAAGTGGAAAGCGGCCTTCGAAGAGACTGAGCGCTTCGCCATCAACACGACCGTAGGCGTTTTCGGGCTGTTCGACCCGGCGACCAAGCTGGGTCTGCATCCTCATCCCGAGGATTTCGGCCAGACGTTTGCCAAGTGGGGCTGGAAAGACAGCACGTATCTCTATCTGCCGATCATCGGTCCGAGCACCCTGCGCGACACGCTCGGGAAGATCCCAGACACGTACACGGATGTTTCCGTCTTTGATTGGCGTATCGCTGTCGGCCGAGAGGTCAACGAGCGCAGCGGCCAGGTCGAGCCATCGCTGCGTTTGATCGAGGCCAACTACGATGCCTACGAACCGGCGCGCGTCCTATACAAGCTCAACCGCGAGCTGGATATCGAGGACTTTTCCTGGGCCAGCGACGAGAGCGGCGCGACACAGACGCTCGATTCGATCTTCCTGAAGCCGCAGGACGAGAATTTCCCAGAACGCGGTCGCACACAATCCGTGAAGCTCTCGGCGCAGCAGGAGTTGCCATTCACGCTGTGGCTCCAGCCCAAGCCGGCGGCGTTGGTCTACCTGGTGGCGGGCCTTGGCGGACACCGGCTCGGGGATTCGAGCCTGGGCCTGGCGGAGATCATCTACAAGAGTGGCAGTTCGGTCGTCACGATCTCGAACCCGACCAATTGGGAATTCATTGCCGAGGGCTCGAACGTCGAACTGCCTGGTTACGCGCCCGCCGATGCCCACGATCTGCACCGCGCCATCACGGCGATCGATCGAATGCTCGCGGCGCGCTGGCCCGGCCGCAGCACCTCGAAGCGGCTCGCCGGGGTGTCCATGGGTGCCTTCCAGACGCTGCTCATCGCCGCGGACGAAGTGAAGTCCCAGGCGGAGGGGCTCTTGCTGTTCGATGTCTATCTTGCTCTCGATCCGCCGGTGAACCTCGAATTCGCGATGAAGCAGATCGACCGGTTCTACAACGCGCCGCTTAGCTTCCCGCCGCAGGAGCGCGCTCGGCGCATCGAGGAGATCTTTGGCAAGGTGCTCTATCTGAGCCACGGCGATCTGCAGCCGGAGATGAAACTGCCGTTCACCAAGCTCGAGTCCGAGTTCCTGATCGGTCTCGCCTTCCGCCTGGACTTGCAGTACACGATCCTGCAGACGCAGGATCGTCACGACTCCGGCGTGCTGAAGACACCGCGCTCGAAGTTGCGGCGCGCGCCGGCGTTCCGCGAAGCGTCCGAGTACTCTTACCTTGAGTACATGTACGCTTTCGTGCTGCCTTCCTATGCCAAGCGTGATCCGCGCCTGAGCTTCGACGAGGCCGGAGCGCGGCGCTTTTTTGAAGACTGCGATCTGCGTTCGGTCGCGGACACGCTCGAAGCGAACCCACGCGTGCGCCTTTTCGCGAACGAGAACGACTTCCTCTTGCGGCCCGAGGATCTGCGCTGGCTGCGCGAGCGGCTGGGCAAGCGCGCGAGGATTTTTTCAGCCGGCGGTCACCTGGGAAACCTGCACCGTAAGTCAATCCAGGAGGTCATCGAGAGCGGCATCGAGGATGCCGCCCTGGAGACTCGCTCGGGCAGCTGAATCAGCGACGGGCCGCGGACTCGCGACCCTGGTGCTCACTTCTCCGTGCGCACGCCCTTGAAGCTGCCGCCAGATGTCTTGTTGTCCATGATGCGGCCTGTCTTCGCGTCTCGTTTGGCGGTGATGCCCGTCTTCGGATTCACGAATTGAGAGCGTTGCTTCACTGCACCCTTGCGTCCCGGACCTTGCGGAGGATTGGTGGCCATGATATTTCCGTTGCCTGTTGTGATCGAACCAAAGTCAGCACGTAGAGGAAATCCCTGCGCGTCGAATCACAGCGTAGGCGCGAACTCCCGGATCGAGCGATCGGCGATTGTCCGTACTCGAATTGCGGATTTCGGGTAGCGCGCAGGCCGAAGGCGCGCGAACGCCTTGGCTCACCGAGACAAGCGCTCCGCTACGTCGTCGCTCCGGCAACGGTTTCGACGATCGGCGCGGTCAAGACCACCGTCGCGCCGAGTCCGGGCGACGAACGGATCATGATCTCTCCGCCGACGTACTTCAGCTGCTCACGTATGCCGAACAGACCGTAGCCTTTCCGGCCGCGCTCGACGGGGTCGAACCCGCTGCCGGTGTCCTGGACGGCAATGCGCACGAGACCGTCTTTTCCGCTGAGACTGACCGTGGCTGCGTGGACGCCTGCGTGGGTTGCAGCGTTGACCAGAAGCTCGCGCACGGCGCGAAACAGGATCACGCGGACATGCTCGTCGCCGACGGCAGGGGAATCGTCATCCTCGACCTGCACGACGACCCCGTACCTTCTCCCGATGTCCTCGGCCAGCCATTGAAGCGCCGCGACCAGGCCCAGATCGTGAAGCGAAGGCGGACTGATCTGGAACGTGATCGAGCGCAGCGATCGATCGGCCTGTTCGGCCAGTTGCTCGATGGCACGGAGCTGAAGGCACAGCTCGCTCGAAGCCGAAGTCCGCAGCGTGGCAAGTTTCAGCTTGGCCAAGGCGATCTCCTGGCCGAGGCCCGTGTGTAGTTCCGCGGCCAGCGTGCGCCGCAGGCGCTCCTCGACGATCACAATTCCCACGGCCAGCGATCGCATCCGGTCTCGATCCGTCGTCGCCACGCGTTCGTTGGCGACCAGAACCGCGTTCGCCTCGCGAAGGACCTCGTGCAAAGCAACAAACCGCGCCTGCAGTGCCTCGAGCAATGCATGCAGTTCAAGCATGGCTTTCTCGACCTGCGGCGAGCCCGGCGCCGGGCCCTCAACCAGCAAGCGCGCTCGAAACGCCGCCAGTTCTTGGCGCGCCAGGTCCATGCTCTGCAAGAGTTCGTGCTCGATCATGATTCACGCTCGATCATTTGAGCCCATGGAGCGGGCGTCAACGATCCCCATTTACACTGAGTTCGGCGAAATCGCGTCGTCTTTCGCTGGCACGCAGCTCCGGCGAAAGACCGAAGTTCAACCGTCCAGCGAAGTCAGGCCCTCGCGAACCGCATACTTGGTCAGCTCGGCGGTGCCGCGCAATCCGAGCTTTTGGACGATGTTGCGCCTGTGGGTCTCCACGGTCTTGATCGAAATGTGCATCTGCTTGGCCGTCTCGCCCGACGTCTTGCCCTCGGCGACGAGCTGCAGGACTTCGCGTTCACGCGCCCCGAGCGTAGAATAGGCCGAAACCTCCTTGCTGGGATTCGTGCTCGTCGAGCGCTCGACCACCAGGCCGGCAATCTCCGGACTCAAGTAGGTCTTGCCGACACTCGCGGCGCGAACCGCGCGCAGCAACTCGTCGTGGGCCGCGATCTTGAGCACATAGCCACAGGCGCCGGCCTCGAGCATGTGGTGCACGTAGCGCTTATCCGTGTGCGTGGACAGCGCGACCACTTTGACACGCTCGTACTCATTGTGGATGCGGCGGGTGGCTTCGACGCCGTTCATGTCCGGCATGCCGATGTCCATCACGACCACGTCCGGCGACAGGGTCCTCACGAGATCAAGGGCGATTCGACCATCGGAGGCTTCACCCACGACTTCGATGTCAGGCTCGCCGACGAGCAAGCCACGCAAGCCGTCGCGCATCATCTGGTGGTCGTCGACCAGCAGCACTCGAATAATCATGCCTGCACCTTTGCCTTTGTCTGAGTCCTGCCTGAGAGCGGTGCGGACAGGCGGATTCTCGTCCCCTTTCCTGGCGCCGAATCGATGTGCATCGCGCCGGCGACATGGCTCAGGCGCTCGTGGATGCTTAACAAGCCGGTGCCCTTGACGCCGGCCATGTCCGGTTCCATGCCGACCCCGTCGTCCTCGACGGCAACGATCAGTCGGCCTTCCTCGCATTCCAGGCGCACGTTGACCCGGTGCGCGCCCGCGTGCTTGGCCGCGTTGATCAGAAGCTCGCGTATCGATCGGAAAAGGATCACGCGCGTCTTTTCATCGGCTGGTTTGGGTTGGCCGTCGTCGCTGAGCTTGATCTCGACGCCGTAGCGGGCCTGGATGTGCTCGACGAGCCACTGCACCGCCGGTTCCAAGCCCAATTCGTGCAAAGCCGGAGGGCTGAGTTCGACGCTGATCGAGCGCGCAGCCCGGTCGGCCTGCGTGATCAGCTCTCCGATCTCGCCGAGCAACTTCGCCGATTTGCCGCCCAGCGATCGCCGCAGCGTCGAGAGTTTGATGTTCGCCAGCGCGATCGTCTGGCTCAAGCCGTCGTGGAGATCGACGGCGAGGCGCCGTCTTTCGTGTTCCTCGGCCAGCAAGAGGTCCGCCATCAGCGACCTCACGCGCTCCCGGTAGCGGCGCACTTCCTGTTCCGCATGTTTGCGCGCAGTGGCATCGCACACGTAGATCGAGAGCAGGGGCAGGTGTCCGATTCCGATGGGAGCCATCGCGACTTCGGCCGGGAATTCCGATCCGTCCGACCTCAGAGCGAAGGTGTCGAAACGCTTGCCGAACATCTCGCTGTCGCCCGTGGCCTGGTAGCGTGTGAAGCCGGCCAGGGCCTGCTCGCGCAAGCGGGGCGGAACGATCAGGTCCAGGAGTTGGCGGGCGACGGCGTCCTCGCGGCGGTAGCCGAACATGGTCTCGGCCGCGGCGTTGAACTCGACCACCAGCCCGTGGTGATCGATCGTGATCAGCGCGTCGAGCGAAGCCTCGAGGATGGCGGCCTTGCGCGCCGCGGACTCGCGGATGCGCTCGTCGCTGAGCTGGCTCGCGCACAGAATCTCCCGGATCTTTGCAGCAACTTCGTCTAGTGACGTGGCCTGCTCGAGGACTCGCGCGACGGCGGCCTGCAGCGCTACGTGCTTCTCGGCCTGTTTGTATTCGTCGACATCGAAAGCACTTCCAAGGTCGCCGCCGATGGAACGCTTTGCGTTGTTGCGTGCGGCTCCGTTCGACTCAGGGGTTCCATGCTTCGGGAGCGCATCGGCGATGACCTGCAGTTCTTGCAGTGAGCGCTGCAGCCCCGCGAGAACTCCAGGGATCAATTCCCTGACCTGCAGGGAATCCTCGTGAGAGAACTGCGCCAGCGTGCTGAACTGCGCGCGCAGTTCTTCC
>JANMRV010000345.1:0-4725 GCA_031388685.1 Planctomycetota bacterium | reverse complement strand
GGAGCCCGACCGCCGCGGTCAAGGCCGGGTCGACGTCAGAGACCCAACGCCGACTTGAGGTCGTCGACCTTGTCGCGGTTCTCCCAGGTGAAGCCCTCGCCCTCGCGTCCGAAGTGCCCGTGGTAGGCCGTCTTTTCGAAGATCGGCTTTTTCAGGTCGAGGTCGCGGATGATCGCGGCCGGGCGCAGGTCGAAGACCGTGTCGATCGCGGCTGCGATCGTGTCCTCGGGCACGCTCGAGGTCCCAAAAGTATCGACGCGCACCGAAAGCGGCTTCGCAATGCCGATCGCGTAGCTGACCTGCACTTCGCAGCGCCGCGCGAGGCCCGCGGCCACGACGTTCTTCGCCACCCAGCGCGCGGCGTAGGCCGCCGAACGATCGACCTTCGACGGATCCTTGCCGGAAAAAGCTCCCCCGCCGTGACGGCCCATGCCGCCGTAGGTGTCGACGATGATCTTGCGTCCGGTCAGGCCGCAGTCGCCGTGGGGTCCGCCGATCACGAATCGACCGGTCGGGTTGACGTGATAGATCGTCTGCTTGTCGAGGTACTTGGCCGGGATCACGGCCTTGATCACGTCCGAGATGATCTTCTTCTCGAGCACGCTGTGTTTGACGTCGGGCGCGTGCTGGGTCGAGATCACGACGGTGTGCACGCGAACCGGAACGTCGCCTTCGTATTCGACGGTGACCTGGCTCTTGGCGTCGGGGCGCAGCCACTTGAGCGAGCCGGACTCGCGCAGCTCGGCCAGTTTTTCCACCAGGCGGTGCGCGTAGTAGATCGGGAACGGCATCAGGACATCGGTCTCGTCGCAGGCGAAACCGAACATCAGCCCCTGGTCGCCGGCGCCCTGCTCCTTGTGCAAGCCCTCGCCCGCGGTGACCCCGACGGAGATGTCCTGCGACTGGCGTCCGACGACGACCATGACGCAGCAGCTGTCGGCGTTGATCCCGAATTCGTCGTCGGTGTAACCAATGCGGCGGATCGTCCGGCGAGCGACGTCTTGGAAATTGACCTTGGCACCGGTCGTGATCTCGCCGGCGACAACGCACAGGCCCGTGGTCACCAGCGTCTCGCAGGCCACGCGTGAAGCGGGGTCCTCGGCCAGGCAGGCGTCCAGGATGGCGTCGGAAATCTGATCGGCCACCTTGTCGGGGTGGCCCATCGACACGGATTCGGAAGTGAACAGTTTGCGCGACGTCATCTTGGGGGCGTACGAGTGGTTGAAACGGGGTTGCGCCTAGGGTTTGCGACGGGCTTTGGAGCCCATGGCACGTGGCGCGGAGCCTGGGAAAGATACCGCGCAGTGCAGGGTCAGGAAAGCGCGGCCTGGTCCGGAGAAGGTCGAGGCGCAATCAAGCTCGCCAGCGCGGCCAGGGTCAGCGCCGTCGCACCCTTCTGTCGATCCACGGCCGACAGTCCGGCCTGGCCCATGCGCGTGCGCGCGCCGTCGTCGGAAACGAGCTCGCGAAAAGCCTGCTCGAGTTCGCCTTGATCGGCGATGCGCCGGCTCGCGCCCGCCTCTTCGAGCAGCGCAGCCTCGGACAGGAAATTGTCGACGTGCGGCCCATAGACCACGGCTTTTCCCTGGGCCGCGGGCTCGAGCATGTTCTGGCCGCCGTGGGGCACCAGGCTGCCGCCGACGTAGACCAGGTCGGCGAGCGCGTACACGTTCTCGAGTTCTCCGATCGTGTCGACGATCGCGGGCCGGCGCGGATTGGAGACTTCGCCGCGGCGCAGTTCGCTCAGGAGTTGCGCGGGCGCGCCGAGCGAGGCCAGCGCGTCCTGCACCTCACGGGCGCGCTGCGAATGGCGCGGCACGAGCACCAGCCGCGCGGCCGGCGCGCCGGCGCGCCAGGCCCGCGCGACGATGGCCTCCTCGGGATCGTGCGTGCTCCCGGCGACGATCACTTTTTCGCCGGGGCGGCCGCCAAGCAGCGTTCGAAGTTGCGCCGGCGGATGGCGCTCGCCGATGGTCAGGCCATCGGCCTTCATGCTGCCGGTGACGAGCACACGCTCGGGCCGGCGCGAGAGCGCGCTGAAGCGCTTCGCATAGGCCTCGCTCTGCACGCAGAAGATCGAGATGCGATTGAACTGCGGCAAGGACCTGCGAAACCAGCGATAGCGGCGAAAACTCTTTTGCGTGATCCGGCCGTTGACGACCGCGACGGGCACGCCTGCGCGGTTGCACTCGCGCAAAAAGTTCGGCCAGATCTCGAGCTCCATCAGCACGACGCAGACCGGCTGCAGCGTGGCGACAAAACGCCGCGCTACGAAAGAAATGTCGAGCGGGAAGCGCACGACGGCGTGCTCCGGAAAGACCTGTCGCGCCACCGCAAGGCCCGTGCTGGTCGTCGAACTCAGCACGACTTCGGAGTCGGGGAACTCGGCCAGGATGCGCTGCACCAGCGGCGCGGCCCCTTTGATCTCGCCGACCGAAACGCCGTGCACCAATACGCGCCGGCGCGCGCCGGGCGCCGGCAGCGAACGCAGCGCGAGTCGTTCGCAGACCAATTGGCGGAAGGCGGCATGCCGCGTCATGCGCAGCCCCCACCACGGAAACGCCAGCCCTGCCGCGCACAACCAGACCAGATCGTAGAAACCGTGCAGCAACCAGCGCAGCAGCCCCGGATTGGGGTCGGCTCGGATCGCGCGCGTGTCCGGCGCTACGGCAACATACGCGGATCCGGCTGCGGACCCGCCCGACGGGCCTGACCCGCGCGAATTCATCGGCTCAGGCCGTGGTCTGCGGTTTCTCGACGCGGATGCGCAGCACCAGGCTGGCGACTTCGTCCTCGACCGCTGCAAATAGATTCTCGAACAGCAGGAAGCCCTCGCGTTTGTACTCGTTCTTCGGATCCAGCTGCCCGTAGCCACGCAGGCCGATGCCGGTCTTCAGCGAATCGAGCGCGTGCAGGTGGTCCTTCCACTTGCTGTCGATCGCGTTGAGCAGCAGGTACTGCTCGACGCGGCGCATCGTTTCCGCGCCGACGTCCTTCTCGCGAGCGTCGTACAAGGCCTTGATCTCCTCGATCACCAGTTCCATGTTCGGTTCGTTGTCGACGGCCGCGGCGATCGCGGCTTTCGAGGCCTCGACGCCGAACGTGCGCTGGCACCAGCCCGCGAAGCCCTCGGCGTCGTTCTTGTGCACGCCCGCGGCGCGGTTGATCGCCGAGCCCATGAACGCCACGACTTTCTCGTTCAGGCCGATCGACTCGAGCACTTCCTGGCGCACGCCGTAGATCGTCTTGCGCTGCTTGTCCATCACCTCGTCGTACTCGAGCAGCGACTTGCGGATCTCGAAGTTGTAGTCCTCGACCTTCTTTTGGGCCTTCTCGATCGCGCGCGAGACCATGCGCGACTCGATCTGCTGGCCCTCGTTCATGCCCATGCGCTGCATCGCGCTCTTGACCCAATCGCGATAGAAGCGCCGCATCAGGTCGTCTTCGAGCGAAAGGAAGAACCGCGAAGTGCCGGCGTCGCCCTGGCGGCCCGAGCGGCCGCGCAGCTGGTTGTCGATGCGCCGCGCTTCGTGGCGTTCGGTGCCCAGGACGTACAGGCCGCCGAGTTCGAGCACCTGGGCCTGGTCCTTGTCGCACTCCGCGCGCACGCGCGCTCGGACCTCGTCGATCTGCGCCAGATGTTCGATGTCGCCCTCGCGCAGCTTGGCTTCTTCCAGCGCGCGGCGCAGACGCCACTCGAAGTTGCCGCCGAGCTTGATGTCGGTTCCGCGGCCGGCCATGTTCGTCGCGACCGTCACCGACTTGCGCGCGCCGGCAAGCGCCACGATGTTGGCCTCGCGTTCGTGGTTCTTCGCGTTGAGCACCTCGTGCACGATCTGCTTCTGCTTCAACAGTCCGCTGAGCAGTTCGGATTTTTCGACGGAGGTGGTGCCGATCAAAAGCGGCTGCCCAAGCTCGTGGACCTTGGTGACCTCCTCGACGATCGCCTTCCATTTCTCGGGCTCGGTGCAATAGACCACGTCGTTGTGGTCGGCCCGATCGATCGGCAGGTTGGTCGGGATCTGGATCACGTCCAGGCGGTAGATCTTGTAGAACTCGCTGGCCTCGGTCAGCGCGGTGCCGGTCATCCCGGCCAGCTTCTTGAACAGCCGGAAGTAATTCTGGTAGGTGATCGTCGCCAGCGTCTGGTTTTCCTGGCGCGGCGGAATTCCTTGCTTGGTCTCGATCGCCTGGTGCAGACCGTCCGACCAGCGCCGGCCCTGCATCTTGCGGCCGGTGAACTCGTCGACGATGACGATCTCGCTCTCCTCGACCACGTACTCCTTGTCGATCGCGTACAGGTGGTGAGCGCGCAGCGCGTTCTCGAGGAAGTGCGGCCAATCCTCGTTGCCCGGCGAATAGAACGATTCGACGCCGACCAGTTGCTCGGAAGCTTCGATGCCCGCCTCGAGCAGCGAGACCTGGCGCTCCTTCTCCTTGACCTCGAAGTGCTTGTCGCGCTTCAGCCGCCGAGCGACGCGGTCGGCGAGCAAGTACTTGCTGCTCGACTCCTCGGCGGGACCCGAAATGATCAGTGGAGTGCGCGCCTCGTCGATCAGGATCGAGTCGACTTCGTCGACGATCGCGTAGGTCAGGTGGCGCTGGACCTGGTCCTCGAGGCGCACCTTCATGTTGTCGCGCAAGTAGTCGAAGCCGAACTCCGAGTTCGTGCCGTAGACGATGTCGTTCTCGTACAGCGGCTTGCGCTCGAGCGCCTGCATGTTC
>JANMRV010000325.1:0-2218 GCA_031388685.1 Planctomycetota bacterium | reverse complement strand
GTGTCCCGTCGCCGCTGCCTCCGATCTGGACGCAGTGGAATTGGACGCCGGTCGGTTCACGCACAGCTCGCAGCAGCGGCGCAACCCATCCGGCGCCCTCGGCTGTGCCTCCGTCGCAGAGCACGATCACCGTGTCGGCTTCAAGCTTTTCGAGATTGGGCCGTCCGTCGCGCCGGTCGATCTCCAGCGACCTGGCGATCCCGGGGCGCAAGTATGTTCCGCCTAGCGGCGGAGAATTGCGCGCCCAGAGCACGGCGGCATCGATCATCGCGGTGTTCGCGGACTTCAGCTCAGAACTCCAGGAACGCGGCTCGTCGGAGAAAAGGATCAGATTGAACTTGGTCCGCGGGCCAAGCTGCGTCAGCAGCTGCCGCAACTGCCGGAGCGCCTCCGTGTAGCGCGACCAACCGCCCGTGCTGAACCCTTCGGCCATGGATCCGGACCGGTCGATCACGAAGACGACTCGGTCGGTCCAGGGACGCAGACCGAAGAACGTCGCCTCAGTCCGTTCCTCGGGCGGCGCGCCCGCTTCGTTCCTCCCGGCGGCCTTCGGATCCTTGGCGCGCGTCACCATCCACCAACGTGCCCAGCGATCGGCGGACATGCCGATGTGCAGGCCCGAGCGGCGCTCGAGTTCTTGCACGAGCAGTGCTTCGACGCGGCGCGAACTTGCTCCCGCGGCCCCCCGGGCTGACCAGAGCGAGAGGGCCTCGACCAGCTTCGGCATGGCGAGTTCGTTGGGCAGGATGCGGCTGAGCGGAATGCGCCGTACCGCGGCGCGCCAATCCGAGGAAATAGCAGCCGTCGCCAAGGCTGCAGAAACTGCGATGGCGGCGGGATTCTCGGGAGCAAGCGCCCGCGACTCGAAGTGCTTGATCAAGGCGTCAGTCGAGAGGAAATCGTCCTTGCTCAGCGCGCGCAGCGTCAGTTGGGCGAAGTAGCGATCGACGGCCTCCGAACGCCAGCCGGAGAGCGCCACGACCGCTGCTTCCCGCAAGCCGCGCTCCGGGGCGGCGGCTGCGGTGAGCAGGGCGAGCAGCGTCGAGTCCCAGTGTCGACCGACCAGCGCTTCGCCCACGGCGATGCGCCGCGGAATCGGCTGATCGGCGCCGCCGGCGAGCACTTGCTTGGCGAGCCACTCGCCGCGGCCCTCGCCCATGGGTGCGTCGAGCGCGGAACGCAGCACTTTTTGCGCGGCGTCGCGAATCGCGGACTCGCGCCCGTCGGCGACATAACGGCCCTTGGCGATGTCTTCGGCGCTCTTCCCGGAAGCGATCGAACTGAGGTCGCACACGGCGGTCAGCGCCTGAGCCTCGTCCGCCTCCAGCGCGTCGAACTTGAACTTCAGCGCCTCGAGCGCGGGCGCCAGCAGCCGATCCGTCGCCGGGTCGAGGGCCGCGCCGAGCCTGCGGTAGTCGTTCGTCCAACGCGCGATGGCTCGCAGCGGATCGCCGGAGCTCGCTGACCCGCGGACCTGCGCCCGCGCGCTGGTCGCGATCGAGAGCAAGCCCAGGATGAGGAGCGCGCGCCCCCCGATCCTCATTCGCCAGCTGCCCTTCTGCGCGGAAAGCTGCCCCGCATGGCTGTGCAGCACTCGCGCTAAGAGACGTGCTTGTCTGGGCTTGTGTCGATTTTCAGTCCGACCGTCAGTGCATCGCCGCAAGCCGAGGCGGAGAGCGCCTCTAACGCGAGCGCGGCACAACCATGCGGGCCAGTCTTGCATGCGATCTATCTATTCGGGCGGGCCGAGCCGGCGACAAAGCGAGCAGGAGGCGGCGAGGATTGGGTCCTGGGGCAAATGCGGCAGTTCACGTAAGAGTTTTCCAGCTCGCCAGGTCCTTTCCTCATTAGAAGGTGAACGGCCGAGAATCCTCAGGCGATTCCACGCGCACGAAGCCGCGCTCGCTCAGGGTCCTGGCCAGTGGAGCGCGCTGGTCGTTCTCGCCGTGGACCAGGAAAAGTGCCTTCGCCTGGATGGCGTGGGGCGTCAGCGCACCCAGCAGGCCCTCGCGGTCCGCATGGGCCGAAAAACCCAGAAGCGCCGTGACTTTCGTACGAACCGCGAAGCGCCGGCCGAGCATGTTGACCTCGCTCGCGCCGTCGAGAAGTTTGCGCCCCAGGGTGTTGCGCGCCTGATAGCCGACGATCAGGACCTCGCTGTCGTCGCGCGAGACGTTCCAGGCCAGATGGTGAACGATGCGGCCGTTCTCGAGCATGC
>JANMRV010000318.1:0-1537 GCA_031388685.1 Planctomycetota bacterium | reverse complement strand
CTCGCCCTGGCGATCGCGGCAGCGGGCTTTCATTCGAGTTCCTGCGCCAGCGTTTCCTTCGATCGCGAGACGCAGACCTCGGGAACGTTTCAGTCCTCGGCGGTCGCCATCACGGTCCTGGGTTGGGACCTGCCCAAGCGCGCCGTCGATATCGCGCGCGACAATGCCTCCGACGCGGGCCTGGTCAACATGCAGGTCGAGCATGTCATCGTCACGCCCTACCTGGGCTGGTTCGACTGGCTGCTCGACATCCTCGGCGTGCGCTTTGCGCACGTGAGCGGTACCTGGGGCTACGCCGGCACGGCGAAGTAGCCGCCGCTCCGTCCTGAACTGCCGCCCCAAGGCGTTTGCAGCGCCGTTGCAGGAGCCTGGCATCGTAATGGCGCCAGCGCGGAGTGATGTTCCCTATCCCGCGATCAGCGCTCCCGCCTGAGAATCAGCCAACCCGCATCGCTCGCGATCGGATCTCCCACCTCCCCCACTCGCATCGTGAACACCCGATCCAGCAGCGGATCGATCTGCGCAGTCCGCCGCCGGATCCAGCCCGCATCCCCGCGGCGTGTCCTTCCGCCGCGGTCGTCGTCGTGAATCGCTGCCAGCTCGGCCATGTCCTCGCCGGCCCGGAGCTTCGCGACCAGTTCGCGCGCAATCCGCTGCGCCTCGGAGTGTTCGCGCACCAGCGCAGCATCAGCGCCGCGCGCTCCGCCGAAGGCGACCAGGATCAGGCGCAATCTGGCCACCGTCTCCGCGACGAGCTTTGGGTCGAGCGTCGCTGGGTCCACACGCTGAATCAGGTGCAGGCCCAGCGGCGATTCGATCGGCCCGGCGAACTCGCCGACTTTCAGCTGGAACGCAGCGAGCTTGAGCAGGCGATCGCTGGGACCGCGCTCGAAGATGCTGATCGCCCCGCCGCGCGCCTTGCTCTCGAGGTCGTCCGAATTCGCGCGCGCCAGTTCGGCGAAATCAGCGCCGTCCTTCAGCTTTTTCAGCAGCTCGCCGGCCTTGACTCTCGCCGCCGGATCCTTGCCCGCGACCAGGATCCCGCGGCAGCCCGCGAGCCGGTCGATGCGCTGCGCGATCTGAAAGCCGGTTTCGGATTCAAGCGGCTCTGAGACCTCGAACTCCGCGGCGCGGAACAGGAACGAGTCGAGCGCGGGCGCGAGCAGGCCGGGGAAGTACGTACCGAGCACCGCGCCCCCGCCTGCGTCCGACGTCGCTCGCGCGCGCACGCAGAGTTCGTCGAAATTCGCTCCGGCGCGCAGCTCGAGCGCGAGTTCCTTGGCGAGTTTTTCCGCAGAGTCGCGCGCGGCGGCCGAGGTTTCGGGCTTGCTGTGATCCCAGGCAACCAGCAACGCGCGCGCCGAGCGGCTCTCGGGCGGCTGCTCGCCCAGGAAGAGCGGCGAGACGAACAAGGACACTTGCAGCAGCAGTAGGGCGAGCATGCTGCTGAGCCTACTTCAAACGCAGCGTGACCGTCAGCGCGGGCCCTTCCTCGAGGACCAGCGCCTGAGTGGCGCGCTGACTGCCGCGCGAAACC